>JAIRQK010000146.1 GCA_031256525.1 Campylobacteraceae bacterium | reverse complement strand
TTCAACAAAATTCTCTATCGTTGCCCCTAACTGCTTTTCACTGTCCGTTGCCTGTGCGTAAGCAAAAAACACAAGCGTAATTAAAACTAATACTATTTTTTTCATTGTTTATATTCCTTTTACATTTCATATTTTGAATGAATTGTTTGAATTACTTTAAATTTACCTGACTTAAGTATTTCGACTTTACTGTTTTCTTTCTCCTCCCAACTAGCAGATTCCTGTTCTATGTATGGTTCTGGCTGCAAGTAAATAACGGATTTTATCCAACTTGCACCTTCTGCCCACTCATCGTATCCTATTGGATAAGAGTCAATATATTTATAAAAACCCTCCTCTATTTTGTTTTTATCATAATTGACCAACCAAACTCCGAGTGAATGTTCCGTATCTCCACGAATAATTAAACTAAGAATATTGTCATACAGCTTTATCTCTGTAATGATTGAAAATGAGTAGTCCATATTATCATAGAGAAAATAGTCATCAGATGTCATTCCTAAAGTGCTTATTTGGTATATCCCATATTTAGAATACTCATTATCAAAATGGTATATATTTTTAGTGCCTGTTTTTGCTTCAAAGTAATCGTAATCAACTGTTATCGTGTCCACATTTTTCAAAACTGGTATTTCGGTTTTATCTTCTACTTCTATATCTTCACATTCAGAGTCATCACTGTCTGCCTTGCTTATCTGTTGTGTTTTTACAACTGCGTTATCATTTTCCTGACTCTCGATAAGTGTTTTGCTATTTGCCACTCTTTCTTCTTGTGCAATATGTACTTCTTCTGCGTTTTCCGCCTGTCTTTTCTTATCGTCTCTCTGCCCACAACCACTTATGATAAACAAAAATGCAATTAAAATTAATACTATTTTTTTCATAATCTCTTATCCTTTAAATATTTGCTATAGATAAAATAGATAGTAAGCCCGACTATGATATTTACAATCAACCAAGAGAGACAAAGCACTAAAACTGTTGGCTCTACACTGTTATCGTAACTACTGTATTTGGATATGTGTGAGGTAATAATCTTATTTTGTTCGATAAAATTCCATAGCTTAACCATTGTGAATCTATACAAAAGAGAAACAATCAGCAACCAACCAAAAGCCAATGCTACTGACTTAAGAAAGCTCTTGAAAAGAAAAACTTTTTCGTGTGCAAAAAGAAAATAGAGCAACACGCCCAATAAAACAGGAAACATTAAAACAGGAAATAGACCATCAACATTGCAAGATAAACAATCACTATCCACAAATCTGTACATTATTATAAGGGAATAGAGTGCTATAAATACCATAGTTACTAAACATTTCAAAATTGTGTTTTTCATCTTTTACGACCTTTTTATTAATTTTTATAACTACCTACATTAAAAAAATCGGCTTAACAAGCAGTTTGTTTTTATCTCTCCAAAGCACCCAAAATTTGTCTATTTCCAATTCATTTAGTTCTGCCCTTACAAAAATCCAATCATCCTCTACTTTTTCTACAATAAAATCAAAAACCTCAAGCGAATCTTCCGCATCATATAGGACTTCAGAGTTAATATCTGCTACTGCATAGCCTTTACCTGTAAGAATGGAAACAGAAAGAGCTTGTTCTTTGAGTAGCTCTTCCCAAGTATAAAAATCAAACTCTTCTTTTTGCACAAACAGGTTCGTATTTTTGTTTACCCGCACCTCATACTGTTTTTCAGATACGCTAATGACAGGCATATAAAATATCCTATAATCAGGTTTCCAAAATATTGGAACGATATACTCCTGTTCCTCAATGTTTTCAATTTCGAGCATTTCATTTATTGTGCTATCTGTAATCATTTGAAAATGATACTCTTTTGGGTTTACCACCCCGATACCCAAACTCAATTCATTGTAATAGCTAATGTCAAACTCTTTAAATTGTCTATGCAGTTCAGCAATTAGACTGTTGCTTGTAGCGATTTTTTGTTGTCTAACAACTGTTTCATTATCTACCATTTGAACTTGCTTTTGTTTATCGTCTCTCTGCCCACAACCACTTATGACAAACAAAAATGCGATTAAAACTACTGCTATCTTTTTCATTATTTATAATTTCTCTAAATCATCAATCAAATATTTGCCATTGTTTTCAACAAGAAACAGTGTTATACATTTTCTCAAATTATCCTGATAATAAAAACAGACTTTGTAACTGTTGCCATCATTGTTTTGTGGAACAATTTCAAGGGTTTCAAGCCAATCTAATTCGCAATCTTGCGCATTAAGAAAAGGGAGATAATCTAACTCTGCTTCTTTGAGTTTTTTCAGCAAATCTTTGGAAAGATAGCTATTTTGAATAGCTATAATGACATTATGATCATAACCATCTACCTTAGCGTTTTGGGTAATGTATTGGGTATAAAACTCACGCAACATTTTAACAGCAGAATTGTCCGTTTGGTTTTCGTAGAATGAATCAATATTTTTATATTTTTGATAATTAACAATCACCCAATCAGCGGCAATATCTCCGTATCTGTCGTATAATTCCCATTTTATGCCACCTTCCATTAGCAAATAGTTTGGAAACTCTTTGTAAGTGATATTTGGTTCGTAGCTATCCAAATTATTACTGAGTTCGCAACGAGCACATCGAAAAGCTGTACCATCATCAAAAAAGAGGACACTGCCACCGTTAGCACGAAAATAGTATTTTACCTCTCTTTCGCTATGAGGCAAGTTTTTAATCAACAAATTCATTATTTGTTGATTTTCATTCTGCTCTGCAATCGTGAATGCTGTTTCATCTT
>JAIRQK010000107.1 GCA_031256525.1 Campylobacteraceae bacterium | reverse complement strand
TAGGATCAGATTCGCTACAAATAAGAATTGTTTTGGGTTTAAACATCGTAGAAACGCCCTTTTGTTTATTAGTATTTTAGAAAATAAGATTATACATAAAACTATTTTTGAAAAGCCTTATCGCAACTTCGCAGTGCTATTTGCATTCTATTTAACGCCTTTAAAAGCGTTTTTCTTGAAGTTCCAAAGTTTAATCTTACAAAATTTTCACCGCCATCTCCAAAACTTTTTCCTTCATTTAACACAACACCATTATCTAAAAAAAGTTTATAAGCGTCAGTTTTAAGCTCACTACAATCTATCCAAGCAAGATATGTTGCTTCGCATTTTAAAAGTTTTAATTTTGGATTTTTAGAGATAAAGTTCTCAACAACTTTAAGATTTTCTCTTAAGTATTCCAATAGCTCTTCAAGCCATTTTTCACCATATTTGTAAGCTGCTCTTGTTGCTTCAATGCCTAAAAGATTTACGCCACCATTTATGTGTCCCATAGAGTTTACAAATTTATCCATAAGTTCTTTGTTTTCTATAATTGCAAATGAGCTTTGAAGTCCTGCGATATTGAAAGTTTTGCTTGGTGCCATTAGAGTTATAGTTCTTTGGGCGATTTTGTCAGAAAGCGATGCAATCGGAATATGTTTTACATCTTTATCAAGCACCAAATCAGAGTGAATCTCATCAGAACATATAATAAGATTGTGTTTTATGGCAATTTCACCGATTTTTAAAAGCTCTTCTTTTGTGAAAACTGTGCCTCCGGGATTGTGAGGGTTGCAAATAAATAAAAGCCTGCATGTTTTATCTATTTTGCTCTCAAGCTCATCAAAATCAAACATCCAGCGATTATTAATATTTTTCATATTTACACTAACCACTTTTTGCCCAAAATGTTTTGGAGTTGTAAAAAAATATGGATATATCGGCTTTACAATGACAACACTATCTTTTTTTCCAAACATATTGCAAACTATATTCATACTTGCTACTACACCAGAGGCAAATGCAATATGTGAATTTTCAATCTTATAATTATGGCGTTTTTTTAAAAAAGTTTTTATTGTCTGTTTGGTATCTTCGTCTATCACTGTATAGCCAAATACTTCGTGATTTATGCGTTTTTTCAGTGCTTTTGTAATGCATTTTGGGGATTTAAAATCCATATCAGCGACCCACATATTAACTGCATTTTCATATTTTTTATATCTCTCTAACTTTAAAGCGTGAGTCTTTTTTCTATCTATAATTTTGTCAAAATTTGCCATTTTTTTCCTTTTTTGCATATGAAAGCGTTATTTTATCATAATAATTTTTATAAGCATTAAATGGTTAGTTGGGTAAAATCTACTTTTATTAATTTTCAAAGGTTAAAGATTGAGAGCATTAGTTAGCGTTAGCGATAAAACTGGTATCGTAGAGTTTGCAAAAAGTTTAGAGGAGCTTGGGTTTGAGATAGTATCAACTGGTGGGACATATAAACTTCTCAAAGAGAACAATATAAAAGCTATTGAAATTGATGAAGTTACAAAATTTCCAGAGATGTTTGATGGGAGGGTAAAAACTCTAAATCCTTACATACACGGAGGAATTTTGTACAGACGCGACCTCCCTTCGCACATAAGAACTGCAAATGAACACAATATAAAGGCTATTGATTTAGTTTGTGTAAACTTGTATCCATTTAAGGAGACGATATCAAAAACAGAAGATTTTGATGAGATTATAGAGAATATTGACATAGGCGGACCAGCTATGGTTAGAAGTGCTGCTAAAAATTTTGCAGATGTAACAGTTGTTACTGATGTTGTAGATTATGATAGAGTTATAGAGTCTTACAAACATAAAACAAACACACTTGAGTTTAGGCGAGAATTGATGATAAAAGCCTATGAACACACAGCCTCTTATGATAGTATGATAGCAAATTATATGAATAAACGTTTTAAAAATGGTTTTGGTGATACGCAATTTATAGTTGGAACAAAAGCATTTGATACAAGATATGGAGAAAATCCTCACCAAAAAGGTGCGCTTTATGAGTTTGACTATTTCTTTACAAACAATTTTAAAATATTAAAAGGCGAAGCAAGTTTTAATAATATGACCGATATTAACGCAGCTGTAAAGATAGCCGCTGCTTTTGATAAAGCTCCAGCAGTTGCTATCGTGAAACACGCTAACCCATGCGGATTTGCCATAAAAGAGACTCTTTTGGAGAGCTATATAGATGCTTTAAAATGCGACCCTGTTTCTGCATACGGTGGAGTTGTTGCTATAAATGGTACGCTTGATGTTCAGTTAGCTAACAAAATAAATGAGATGTTCATAGAGGTTGTTATCGCTGCAAATGTAACTAACGAGGCGTTAGAGGTTTTTGAAAACAAAAAGAGAATAAAAATTTTCACGCAAGAGAGCAAATATCTAATGCTTAGCGAAGATGCGTATGATTTTAGACATATTGATGGTGGATTTGTTTATCAAGATAGCGATTTTATAGGCGAAGATGAGATAAAAAATGCTGAACTTAAAAGTAAAAGAGAGGCTAACAACGAAGAGTTAAAAGATTTGGAAATCGCATATAAAGTTGCATCATTAACAAAATCAAACTGCGTTGTCTATGTTAAAAATGGAGCTATGGTCGCTATAGGTATGGGAATGACAAGCAGGGTTGATGCTAGTAAATGTGCATTGCTAAAAGCTAAAGATATGGGGCTTGATGTTGAAGGTTGTGCAATGGCAAGTGAAGCGTTTTTTCCATTTCGTGATAGCATAGATATTGCAGCTTTGGCTGGTGTTAAGGCTATTATCGAACCGGGCGGAAGTCTTAGAGATGAAGATGTTGTAAATGCAGCAAATGAGCATAATATAGCACTCTATTTTACTGGAGTTAGACATTTTTTACACTAAGATTTAAGAAGATGTAGATTAAAATTATAGAAATAAAAAATAAGGGAGAGTAGGGTATGAAGAAGATTTTGGTATCTTTTTTTGGTTTGGTTATCGCAGGCACATTTAGCTTTGGTTTGGCAGACGAGATTGATTTGGACGCATTGGTAAAAAACCAATGGGAGTGTGAAGCCACTTTTATGGACAAAGCGAGTGGAATGACTATAAGAACAAAAAGTCTTGATAGCTATGCGAGAGATAGTGTCGATAGCAACAAAGGAACTGTTAGTGCTACTGCAACAGGTGAAATGAAAATCCCGGGATTTGATGAGTTGATAGTCTACACAGTAAGCGGGAGTAGTTCTTGGGAGGTAAAGGGAGAATATATGATTTTCACAGATAATTTATTGAAGACAGAAAGTGTTTACAATCCACAAT
>JAIRQK010000129.1 GCA_031256525.1 Campylobacteraceae bacterium | reverse complement strand
TATCGTTACTGAAAACTACACAAAGTCTGAAAAATTCTTGCAAGAGGTTGACTCTGCTTGTGTTTATGTGAACTCTTCTACGAGATTTACCGATGGTGGCGAGTTTGGTTTTGGTGCTGAAGTTGGCATAAGCACAAACAAAATTCACGCACGAGGTCCTATGGGCATAAATGAGCTAACAACATACAAATATAAAATATACGGAAGTGGACAAATCCGTTATTGATAAATTAGCAAAATTAGTTTATCATAACAAAAATGGTTTTTTGTTATGATAAACTACATTAAAAATATACAAAAAAGCGTTGTAAAATTTGCAAATGAGCCAAAAAATGAACATTACAGAAAAACTTTCAAAACTGCTTCTATCAACCGAAAACTATAAAGCAGAAAATACAGATGAACAAAAAGTACTAAACAAGACACTTGTTTCTACACTTGCAAGAGAATATAACGCTGAGCTACTAACACTTTTGCAAAGCGATGAAGAGATAAAAAGTCATTTTTTCGTGAAAATAAATGAAACAACTATTTTCAAGTTAGAAAATTTTCTCACTTTTATCAACAATCGTGAATTTTTACCAGATAGTTTTACTGCATATAAAAATAGAATTGGTTTAGCTACTAACAAAGATAACTATCTTTACAATGATGATAAAGTGGTGCTAAATTGGGCTTATAAAGATTGTGTTCTTGAGGGTGGACAAACAAAAGATGACCAAAAACGCAAAGAGATATTTTTTAATGAAATTCTCGCCCCTGACCAAATAAATCGTTTACTTGATGATAAGGTTTTTACCAATTTCAAGCGATACGATAAAGATGGTGAACACGAAGTTTCGGAATTGAAAACGAATGATAATTTGATAATTAAAGGCAACAATCTTGTAGTTTTGCACTCTTTGAAAAAACGCTTTGCAGGAAAAGTGAAGCTGATTTACATCGACCCGCCGTATAATACGGGAAATGATAGTTTCAGATATAATGATAATTTTAATCATTCTACTTGGCTCACTTTTATGAAAAATCGTTTAACAGTTGCGAAAGAATTATTGAGAGATGATGGTGTAATTTTTGTTCAATGTGATGATAACGAACAAGCATATTTAAAAGTGTTAATGGACGAGGTTTTTACTAATGGTTTTGTTAGTACTATATCTGTTCAATCTTCAACGCCAAGCGGTGTGAAAATTAGTCATGCTACCAAAAAAATTCTTAAATCAACTGATTTTATATTGGTTTACAAACGAAATGAAACATCTTTTTTTCCACAATACATTCGCAAAGAAAAATGGGATACACATTATATGTTTTATATTGAAAATAATTTAGTAAGAAAACTAAAAGATGTTTTAATAGAACGAAAAATTTTAATGGATAATGAAACATTAAAAGATTTTAATATAAATAAGTTTACGCATAAAAACTTTTATATTGAAAATGGTGAGAATATAGTTAGAAAAAGCACACACGACAACCATGGAATTAAAACTATATGTAATTCTTCAGAATGGCAAAATAAAATTTATCAAGCAAATGACAACATTTATTATGGCAATGATATGTTGCAACCAATTTCAAAAAGTTTTCAACCTGTTTTTATAGGTCAAAATATTGAAAAAGATATATCCAATTTGGTTTGTGATTTTTGGCATGATATTGATTTCCAAAATACACAAAATCAAGGTGGTGTAAGTTTCCCAGCTGGGAAGAAACCAGAACAATTATTACATAGAATTTTGTCATTAACTACACAAGAAAACGACATAGTCCTTGATTATCATTTAGGCAGTGGAACAACTTGTGCGGTTGCACATAAAATGAATCGTCAATATATTGGAATTGAGCAATTAAATTATGACGAAAATGACAGTGTTGTTCGTATGCAAAATGTTATCAACGGTGAACAGGGCGGAATTTCCAAATCAGTAAATTATGGGGGGGGGGGGGGTGAATTTGTCTATTGCGAACTAAAAAACGATACAGAAGATTTTAGAAACGAAGTAGAAAACGCAAAAATAGAAGAACTACCAAACTTGCTTGAAAAAGCAAAACAATCATCATTTTTAAGCTACAGAGTAGATAGAGAGAAATTTAACGGCTTTGAAAATCTTACCAAGCAAGAACAACGCCAACTACTTTACGAACTTGTAGATGTAAACACGCTTTATGTCAATTATTCTGATTTAGAAGATAAAGACTATGATATTTCAGAAGAAGATAAAAAATTAAATAGACAATTTTATGGGCAAGAATAAAATATGACACTGAATATTTTATTAAATACACATAAGAGATACATTTCAGAAATCAACATTCCAGAATATATTACAGACAATCTTGCTTTTGAATTACGAGAATATCAAAAAGAGGCATTGGCAAGATTGTTATATTATGGCAAAAACGATATTTACAACATAAATGGAAATATTATTTCAAAATCACCACATTTACTTTGGCAAATGGCAACAGGAAGCGGGAAAACACTTATTATGGCGGCTTTAATTTTGGAAATGTATAAGCAAGGTTATCGTAATTTTTGGTTTTTCGTAACTTCTAATGACATTATCACAAAAACAATAGATAATTTTACAAACTCTTCTGCAAAAAAATATCAATTTGCACAAAAAATAGAGATTGATGGCAAACAGATAGAGATTAGACAAGTGGACAACTTCGCAAGCGTAAACCAAGAAACAATCAATATCAAATTTTCCACGATAAATATACTACATCAAATTTCACAACCAGACTTAATAAGTGAAAACTCTGTAACATTAGAGGATTTCGTAGAGATACCACTTGTGTTGATAGGCGACGAAGCACACCACCTAAATGCTGCTACCAAAAAAGAGCAGGAAGAAGAAAACACTTGGGAAAAATCGGTACAACTCGTGCTTAATAAAAATCCTAAAAATCGTCTATTTGAATTTACTGCAACGGCAAATCTTAACAACGCAAACATTGCTAAAAAATATGAGGATAAACTGCTCTATGACTATGACCTGAAACATTTCCGCAACGATAAGTTTTCAAAAGATGTTTTTACCTTTTCAACTGACAGCGATATAGAAAAAGTTATATTAAGAGCAATTTTAATCTCTCAGTACCGCAAACACATTGCTGCTGATAATAGTATCTATCTTAAACCTGTAATTTTATTTAAAAGCAAACAAGTTGCACAAAGCAAAGAAAACTTTGAAAAATTTAACCAATTTATCTCTAAATTAAACGCTGAAATACTAAAAAATGAACTAAACAACACTACAAATGAAAATGACATATGGAATAAAACGGCCAATTATTTTTTAGGAAAAGAGAACAATCTATGCGATGAGCTAAAGCTTGATTTTGCTGTTGATACAAAAAAAGTATTGTTGCATGATGGCACAAATAGTCGCATTGCCGACCAACCAAAACTATTAGCAACACTTGAAAATGATGACAATCCAGTACGTGCAATTTTTGCTGTAAATATGTTACAGGAAGGTTGGGATGTGTTGAATTTATTTGATATCGTGCGACTTTATGAAGATAGAGATGGTGACTATGATAAAAAAACGGGAAAATACAAGGCTGGTAAAGCAACAGTATCAGAGGCACAACTTATAGGACGAGGTGCAAGATATTTTCCATTTAAACTTGAAGGTACGGATAAATATAAACGCAAGTTTGATGATAATGAAAATCAACCATTGCGTGTGATTGAGCAAATGCACTATCATTGCAAACACATCTCTCGCTATATTTCTGAGATTCGCCAAACGCTTATAGAGAGTGGCATCATATCTGGTGATAATCTGCTTGAGGTAACACTAAAAATGAAACAGGATTTTATAGATGGCAAATATAAAAAGTTTCAAAACAAAAATGTTTATGTAAACAGAATAATTAAAAAAGCAGACTGGACAGATTGGACTGATATTGCAATAATTGAAACACTAGAACAAGACACTATGTTTTTGCCTGATTTTTCAAAAGATGATATTTTTGATATTCGCCTACTAAGTGGAGCTTCACAATCACAAGCCATATTTGAAGGCAACAAATCAAAGAGAGAAGAAAAATTTCTTTCATACAAAATATCTAATTGTCCAACAAATATTATCCGTTATGCTATAAATAGCAATAAAAATTTTACATTTAACAAACTAAAAGAAGCCTATCCAAAACTTGAAAGTATGTCACAGTTTATAGAAAAACTTGGCGAAAAGGTAGTAAATATTGGTACAAATGAAGATATAGCATATTTTTCACCTGATGATTTGTTGTTTATTTGTAAAGAGGTTTTAAATAGCCTTGAAGCAAAAATAAAAAAAGAGCAAAAAAGAGTAATTGTTTCAAAACTTTTTAAACCTCAAAGCACAAAAATATTTGAACAGACAATCATACGTAAATACTCTAAAGATAAAAGTGAAAATGAGAACGAAGAGTTGGAAACATTTAATGATTATGATTGGTATGTGTACGACAAAAGCATTCTTACAAGCGAAGAGAAAAATTTTATAAAATGGTTTAATAGCAATATGATGACACCTCAACAATCTAGCAAAACAAAATTAGAAGAGAAGGGTTGGGTAGATATTTATCTTATTCGTAATGAAAAAGCAGTAAAACTTTACTCATGGCATAAAGGCGATGGATTTGAGCCTGATTTTGTATTATTAATGCAAAAAGATGGAGTTGAATATGTATTTTATATTGAACCTAAAGGTAATTGGTCTTTAGGTGAAAGCGAAAAAGATTTTGTGGGTAGCAAAGAGTATTGGAAGGAAGAATTTTTATTAGACATAGAAAATGTAGTATCGACTCAACAAGCCAAAATGACCAACAATAAAAATTGGCGGCTAATCGGTCTGCCGTTTTATAATGAGGATAAAACAAAACAAAGATTTATAGCAGAATTCAAAAAAAAGACTGGATTAAACACTTAAAAAAAGAGCTAAAAGGCAGATAAATGATTTATCTGCTCTACTCTACAATAACTAAAAGTTTTTTCGTTTTTTAAGATTGTCGGCTATTAAAAATGCAAGTTCTAAGGCTTGGTCTGCATTTAGTCTTGGGTCACACCTCGTTTCATATCTATAAGATAGTCCATCTTCAGTTATTGCTTGAGCACCACCAACGCACTCAGTTACATTTTGTCCTGTCATCTCAAGATGAACTCCACCAGCGTATGTTCCTTCGCTTTCGTGAATTTGGAAAAATCTGTTTACTTCAGACAGTATGCTATCAAATGCTCTTGTTTTAAAGTTGTTTGACGCTTTTATCGTATTTCCGTGCATAGGGTCAATACTCCAAAGTATCTCCTTGCCCTCTTTTTTTACCGCTCTTAAGATTTGTGGGAAATATTTTTCAATTTTATCATGTCCCATTCTAACTATTATATTTAGTCTTCCTGCTTCATTTTGCGGATTTAATCTATCTACAATTTTTAAAAGCTCATCTATATCTGTACTTGGTCCAGCCTTAATGCCTACTGGATTACCAACACCACTTAAAAATTCAACATGAGCATCATTAACTCCTCTTGTTCTATCACCTATCCATAAAAAGTGTGCCGAACAGTCATACCAACCGCCAGTTAAACTATCCTCTCTTGTGAGTGCCTCTTCGTAATTTAAAAGTAATGCTTCATGCGAAGTATAAAGCTCAGTTTCGTGTATCATAGGTGTATTGCTGCTGTTTATGCCACACGCTTCCATAAAAGCCAATGTTTCTGTAATTCTCTCAGCTAAATTCTCATATCTCTCACCAAGTGCACTATTTTTTACAAATCCAAGATTCCATTTATGCACCTCTCTCAAATCAGCCAACCCTCCCCTTGCAAAAGCTCTCAATAGGTTCATTGTTGCAGCTGACTGATTGTACGCTTTTAGCATTCTTTTTGGTTCTGGTGTTCTTGCTTTTTGTGTAAATGCTATATCATTTATGATATCGCCCCTATAACTCGGCAACTTCACACCATCAATCTCTTCAAAATCGCTCGACCTTGGTTTTGCAAACTGACCTCCAAGTCTTCCTATCTTAACTACAGGAAAACTTCCAGCATAAGTCATAATAATCGCCATTTGCAAAAGCACTTTAAACATATCTCTAATATTTACCGCACCAAAATCATCAAAACTCTCCGCACAATCTCCACCTTGAAGCAAAAACGCCTTTCCATTTGTAACTTGTGCAAGTTCTTTTTTTAATGTTCTAACTTCACCAGCAAAAACCAATGGCGGATACTTTTTCAACTCATTCTCAACCTCTTTTAACTTCTCTAAATCCGGATATGTCGGGCTTTGTTTTATTGACTTATCTCTCCAAGAATTTTTACTCCAACTACTCATCAACTTTCCTTTAGTTTTTATATACTTAATGGTATTTTTATTTTATCCAAAATGTGATTATATAAAAAGATTTATCAATTTTGCTTAATTTCATCTTTTTTTCAAAAAATAAACTAAGATTATTTTGTTATGATTACCTTTTTATTTTGACTCTGGATAGAAACATTGGGTAATTTCTCACAAACAAAAATTGGTGTCATTTGTGCTTGTGCTGCATTTATAATGTGGGGAATTTTTCCTATTTATTTTAAAAATTTAGAACATATCTCACCTTATGAGATATTGGCACATCGTATCATTTGGTCATTTATTATATTGTTGGTTATCATCTTTCTTCTCAATCTTACAAAACAGGTAAAAGGTGTTATTAAAGATAAGAAGCAAGTTTTACTGCTTTTTGCAACAAGTATTTTAATCTCATCAAATTGGCTTATTTACATCATCGCCGTTGCTAATGACCATATCGCAGAGACAAGTTTAGGATATTTTATAAATCCTCTAATAAATATCTTTTTAGGTATGATATTTTTAAAAGAGAAGCTAAATATCGCACAAAAAATTGCATTTTTTTTAGTCATAATAGCCATACTTCAAGAGATTATATACATTGGAAAAATTCCATATGTTGCTCTTAGTCTTGCATTTTCATTTGGTTTTTATGGACTTTTGAGGAAAAAAATCACAATAAATGCTTTTGTCGGACTTTTTATAGAAACCGCTTTGTTAATGCCCATCGCAATTTTTTACATTTTTCTCTTTATCGGCTTTAGCTATAGTGCATATTTTAACAATATCCAAGATGCAACACTGCTTATGGTTTCAGGTCTGATAACAGTTATTCCACTTTTACTTTTTGCCGCTTCGGCTGCAAGACTTAGACTTAGTACGATTGGTTTTATACAATATTTAAGCCCAACAATATCATTTCTTTTAGCTATTTTTGTATATAATGAAGAGCTAACAATCCAAAGAACTATAACTTTTATATTGATTTGGATATCTTTGATAATAGTAACTTTTAGTTCATTTTTCATAAATAAAGGAAGAGAAAATGTCTGAGCAAATACTTTTAGCGGCAATAGTTTTATGTGTAGTTGCCTATCTTGTGTATAATCAAATTAATAAAATAACAAACAAAATAGATAGTATTGACAAACCAAAACTGTATGCTGATTTTTCAGCGATAATACAGGCAAAAATAAGAGAGATTAGGCTTGATATCGATACATTTAAAACTTCTCTCAACGCAAAGTATATACTTAATGACGAAAACGAACTAACATCTTCATTAGAACTTCTTTCAGATTTGATTAGACAGCTTGTATTTTTGGAAACTATGAGCGGTAAAAACCAAAATCCACAAGAGACAGAGTCAAAACTTTTTGAAGTTTTAAATGAACTTGACAACTTTATTAGCAAAAAAAT
>JAIRQK010000085.1 GCA_031256525.1 Campylobacteraceae bacterium | reverse complement strand
TAAAGCGTAAATTTTTAAGTATATAAGTTGTACTGTAGTTTATTTCAGTGCTATATAAGTGGCGAAGTTGCCATATTTAAATATACACTCAACGCTACCAAAGCCACTGTTTAACATAAGTTCTCTATTCTCTTTTTCGGTATATGGAACAAGAACATTTTCTAATGCCTCTCTTTTTTGTGCTATCTCAAATTCGCTGTAGCCTTGTCTTTTTTTGAATTCCAAATAGAGGTCAATCACTGTCTTATTTAGTTTTTTATCTTCATAAATTATCTTTTCGCTAAATATAAAAACCCCACCTTTTTTTATGCTTTTATATATCTTTTTTACAAGCTCAACCCTTTTTGGCGGTCGTATAAATTGGAGTATGTAGTTTGCTATAACTACACTATTGTCCTTGTTAAAATCACTTTTCGTTATATCATCAACTAAAAGCTTTAAGTTTGCCCCATAGGCATTCGCTTTTTTTAAAGCCTGTTCTATCATCGCTTCTGAACTATCAATGCCGATAAGATTTAGCTTGTATGGAGACTTTTTGGAGATAGCAAGAAGAGTGTTTGCGGTTGAACAACCTAAATCTAAAATAGTTGAATTTTCACCTGCATATTTTAAACAAAGATCGCAAACGAGCCTTAAGACTTCAGCATAAAAAGGTATTGAGCGGTCAAGCATATTATCAAAAACACTTGCAACATTTTCATCAAACTCAAACTGTTTATTTATGGGTTGTTTAAAAACTTTATCTCTCATTTTAGCCTTTGCATTTAAAAAATTTTAGTCTATCTTCTATCTCTAATATATCGTTTTCGATTTGTTCTTTTAATTTTTTTAAATCATTGAATTTTTCATTTTCTCTTATAAATTCCACAAAGAAAATCTCTACACTATCATTTAACGAAATATCAATATTTTTAACATCTAAAAGATAACTTTCAATCGCAAAATCGCCATCACTGCTTACTCTATTGCCAATAAAAGTTGCCGCTTTATAAATATCGTTTTTTGTAAAAAACAAAGTAGCATAAACACCATTTTTTGGTAGAAAATAGCCATCTTGGTTTTCAACATTTATCGTTGGATAGAGACTTTTTTTTCCAAGTCCTTGACCTTTTACAACAAAACCTTCTATGCTATAAGTTCTGCCTAAATATCTATTTGCGCCTGCTATTTTACCCTCACTTAAAAGCGATTTTATAAGTGTTGCGTGGACTGACTGTTTGGATATCATAAATTCGTCAACTATCTTAACTTCCCCATCAAAAAATAGTTCCAAATCTTTCACGCCATTTTTGCGATTTTTTCCAAAATAAAAATCATAACCAACAACAATTTTTTTAAGTGCCGTAAACTCTTCTTGCAAAAGCTCGATAAACTCTTTACCGTGCAAATTTTTAATATCTTGAAGTTTGTAGAAAAATATAGGGTGTCTTATAAGGTTGCATTTTTTTTTAAATGGGGTTAAACTATCTTTTTGTTCGCTATCAATTATGATAACTGCTCCATTTCCGCCTAAATGTTTAAAAAGCTCTAAATGTCCTTTGTGAACGCCGTCAAAAACGCCTATTGCGATTGTGTCGATACTGTTTTTTTCTATTTCATTGTTTTCGCATACAAAAATTTTCATAATTTCAGATACTCTTCAAGTTCATTTTCACTGATAAGTTTTATGCCAAGAGTTTTTGCTTTATCGTACTTTGTTCCAGCGTCTTCGCCAAAAACAACTAAGTCGGTTTTTTTCGAAACGCTTGAAGTTATTTTTGCACCAAGCTCTTCTAACATCTCTTTTATGCTATCTCGTGGACGACTCATAGAGCCTGTTAAAACTACTGTTTTGTTTTTTATGGGGTTGTCTGCTATCTCTTTAATTTCTGGAGCTTTTGGGTTGATTATCTCTAAAAGTTTCAAAATAAGTTCTTGATTTACATGTAAAAATTCTATAAATGAAGCGACCATTTCTACACCAAAACCATCAATGTTGTTTAGTTTTTCTTCATCTACATATAAAAAATCTTTACCAAAATTTTCACTTATTTTTTTGCTTGCAACTTCGCCAATATGCTCAATTCCAAGTGCATTGATAAACCTCCAAAGTTCAGTCCCTTTTGTGTTACTTATAGCGTCAATTAGATTTTGTGCTTTTTTCTCTTTAAAGCCCTCAAGTGTTAAAAGCTCCTCTTTTTTAAGCAAAAATATATCAAGTATATTTTTTATAAGTTTTTCTCTGTAGAGAGTTTTGACTATTTCACGACCAAGACCATCTATGTTTAGAGCCTGTTTTGATACAAAATAGATAATTGAATTTTCAACTCTTGCATCACACAAAAGATTTTGACATTTTATAAGTGCGCCATCATCGAGAAGCTCACTGTTGCAAACTGGACAGATTGTTGGTCTTAAAACCTCTTTTTCATTTCCATCTCTTTTTTCTGTTTGGACTTTTATGATTTTTGGGATAACGTCCCCACTTCTTATAATTGTTACAAAATCGCCTATTTTTATCTCTTTTCTCTTTATCTCATCAAAATTATGCAGTGTTGCTCTTTCTACTTTAACACCTTCAATATCGACAGCTTCAACTTCTGCAACGGGTGTTATGACTCCAGTTCTCCCAACTTGAAGAGTAATATCTTTTATTTTTGTATTTTTTTCAATAGCAGGAAATTTAAACGCAACCATCCATCTTGGATATTTAACCGTATAACCAAGCTCCTCTTCAAGTGAGATTTCATCAACTTTCACAACCATTCCGTCCATCATCATCGGAATTTCATCTCGTTTTGCTATAAAAGAGTTATAAAGTTCATGTACTTTTTCAATGCCTTTTGTAGTCGTTCTCATTGGTGGCTCTAAAAATCCAAAAGTGTAGATGGAGTCCATTTTTTGACTAAGTAGACTATGTTCTAAACTGTTTTTTCCAATTCCCCATGGACAGAAGATAAGTTTTCTGTTAGCTGTTATTTTACTATCAAGCTGTCTTAAACTTCCAGCAGCTGCATTTCTTGGGTTTGCAAAAAGAGGCTCACCATCTTTTTCTCTTTGGTCATTTAGTTTTTCAAAATCATCTTTTCTAATCACCACCTCGCCACGAATCTCTATAAGTTTAGAATGGTTTATACGCAAAGGAATTGAGCGAATAGTTTTTGCATTAACCGTAACATCTTCGCCAATACTCCCATCACCTCTTGTTATAGCTTGTTTTAGTTCACCATTTTCATATATAAGGTTTAAACTTGCACCATCAAATTTTGGTTCGCAGTAAAAGGTGAAATCCTCTTTTGTTTTTTTAACTCTATTTATCCACTCATCTAAATCATTCTCATCAAAAACATCTTCCATACTCCACATTCGCAAAATATGTTCAGCTTTTTCAAATCCATCTAAAATTTCCCCGCCAACTCTTAAAGTTATAGAATTTTTATCGATATTGTCTGGATTCTCTTTTTCATATTTAAGCACTTTGTGATAGAGTTTATCATACTCATCATCTGTTACTATTGGATTATCAAGCACATAGTACGCATGAGCATATATGTTTAGTTTATTTACAGCATCTTTATATTCGTTATGAGTCATTTTTCTCTCTATGTAAAATTAAATCAATTCTTCTTTGTATTGATTGCTTTTTATCAGCTTATATATCTCATGTTTTACAATTCTAAGAACATGATTTCTATCTCCTCCAGCTACCTTTCCTTTTTCGTTTTCACCACAAGCATTGCAGATAAAAAAAGCACTTTTTTCGCCAAGTACACCGCTTCTACTATGTTCATCATCACAAATGAGCCTTGAACCACAATCAGGACAATAACACCATAAACTCGCTATCTGTTCCCTATCATATTTCCACTTCCAAATCAATCCATATCTATTGAAAGTAGTAAAGCGTTTAAAATCTTCCTGCTCTTTTTTAAATATAAACAGTATGACTACTATCACCAAAAAGAGTACAAGCACTGTTGCCCAAATCATCCAAGTTTCAAAAAAACTGAAATTTTTTATATAAAAACTTTTAATAACTTCCATTTATCCTCCTAAGGCTTCAAAAACTTTTAATGCCTGAATATGCTCTTTTACATCATGACATCTTACTATGCTTGCTCCATTTCTCACTGCTTCAAAATGTGCAATCAGTGTTCCTGGTAGCCTATCTTCAATTTTTGATGGCGAAATTTTATCTATCATCGATTTTCTGCTTACACCAATCAAAAGTGGAAAACCAAAATGCAGAAAATGTTTCTGTTGTTTTATCAGCTTGATATTGTGTTCTAAATTTTTTCCAAAACCAATTCCAACATCTAAAATAATATCTTTTATGCCAAAACTTTTAGCTTTTTCAATTCTATATGCAAAAAAACTGTCAACTTCTTTTACTACATCTTCATATTTTGGGTCTTTTTGCATATCTTTTGGATTGCCTTTCATATGCATAATACAAACAGTAGCATTATGTTTTTTTGCAATTTTGCATACATCATCATTTTCCAATCCAGTTATATCGTTTACTATCTTAAATCCATTACTCAACGCATAATCCAAACAAAGCACAGAGTAGCTATCCAAACTAAAAATAACTTTTTCAAAATATCTATTTTTGTAAACAATATCTATGATATCTTTTACTCTTTTAAACTCTTCCTCTTCGCTTATCGTATCACTTTCCGGTCTTGAAGAGAGACCTCCTATATCGATGATATCTGCTCCATCATCTATCATATTTTCTATTTTTTCTTGTGCTAAATGGATATTGACTCTACTTTTTTCAAAAAAACTATCGCTATTTATATTTAAAATACCCATTATTTGAGTTTTTTTCATCTGCTTTTCCTGTTTAGTATAGTAAGCAAAGCAGTCAATAAAATGTATGAACTTTTTGAGTTTAGCTCAGCTAAATAGAGCATCTTTTCAAAAATTTGCATCTCTTTTGTGTATAGCTTTTTGT
>JAIRQK010000097.1 GCA_031256525.1 Campylobacteraceae bacterium | reverse complement strand
CAAGTCTCGAATGTCTAAACATTTTACATAAATTTGCTAAAATAGTTATCCTATTATTAGGAAAGGATGAAAGATGACAAATGCAGAATTAACACAAAAACTACGAGGTATAAAAATTACCCGTAAAGAGTTTGCTGGAATGGTAGGACTTAAATATCCAACCGTTTTACAGTGGGCAGGAAAAGGTAAAACCATACCACTGTGGGTAAATAGTTGGTTGGAGCTTTACGAAAAAGCCAAAAAATACGATGAGCTAACTAAAAAGTTTATGGAGCAACTACAAAAAACTCAATAAATAAAATAACGAGGGAATACAACCGCAAATAAAACTTTCTACACTATCAATATTTTTATCAAAAATCTCTATCTTAATCGCAATTTACTAAATTATATGTCATAATCACAACCATGAATACATTTACCTTTACAAAACAACATACTGACCTTTTAAAAGTTATTTTCATATTAAGTGTTACAGCTTTTCACATACTAAGAAGTGTTTATAAGCTTCCGATTATGCCATCTTACGGCGTAGTTGGATTTTTTATGATAAGCGGTTACGGTTGTTATCTCTCTCTCTTCGCAAAACAAACCTTTTAGGTCTTTCATTAAAGCTCGTATTGCTTATATTGCTATTCCTTATTACATTGCACTTATTTTTTATATAATTGCCCATTTTTATTTTGGATTTTACAACCCTAAGACACCGTTAACTCGAGACTTATGGGGAATCGTTACACATATTCTTTTTATCCATAATATTTCTGGATATACTCAATGGACTATTTCTGGTGTTTTATGGTTTATAGCTACCATTATGTAACTCTATCTATTGTCATTTTGGCTAAAAAAGATTGTAGATTTTAATAGATATTTGCCAATTATTGCTATTGTTTTTATATTTGTTTGTGCTTACTTAGTTAAACATTTTTACAATATTAAGAATTTATATTTTTTAGGTGGTTTTCATATTATCTACATAGCCCCATTTTTACTTGGTATGGTTTTGGCTAAATACCATAAGTATTTACTGCAATTCATATCTGCAGCCTTTTTAAACTCTATAAACAGTAAGCTTTTTGTGTTTTTGCCATATTGCTTAATTACCATATTTATCACTTACAAAACTTTATATTCACAAAATATTACTCAAATGACATTTGTTTTATTGTTTTCATTACCATTTTTACTTTATATCTGCAATGTTCTGGAAAAATTTATCTCAGCCAAAACCATAACATTTTTAGGAACATTTAGCTTTTTTATCTATCTATACAACTATGCCTATATGGTTTTCAACCCATTATTAAAGTTTCAACACAAATCTACAAAAGCGTTTGCTTGTTTTGTAGTTATTTTAATTGTTGCATACATATTTTATTTTATCAATAAACAAATATTGAAATTTATATCAAAAATAAAATCCAAATAAGACCACAGCAATACAGGAATTACACTAAACAGAAAATATTTTATAAGTAAGAGACTATGTACAAAAAAATGCTTCATTGCTTTGAATTATACCTTTAGATACATAAGGGAACCAAGAAGGGAGAGGAGTTCCCTTCTTGATATTTAATGTGGAGGATTAATGATTGTGTTTTTTGTTTTTTTCAGTTCCAAACCAAGAAGATCTATCATCAGCATAATCTCTTGTTTTGTCATCAAACAAGCCTTTTTCTTTAGCTTGTTTAACCCACTCTACTTCCATTGTGTCTTTGAAATTTTGTTTTGCAGCAACTTCAGCTTCCATGTTAAGACCAACTAATTTTTGTGCTTTCTCTTTTGTAGAAAAATCAGGAACTTCGTAGTTCATAACCCCATGTTTAGCTAAAATCGAAACAAGTTTCAATCTCGCACTTTGAGCAAGTTCATTTGAGTCAGCTAAAACTTTCAACGACTCTTCTGGAGCATGGAAAAAGCCACCATGACTTGCAACTATATAGTCCCATTTCCATTGAGCAGAACGGATATCAGCCAAAACTGGTGCCATTTCGCTTTCACTTGCACCAACTTCCCAAGCCTTTTTAGCTTCTAAGTGAGCTTTTGCTATGTTAGTTACAGAAGTGTTAAATAAGACCTCTTTTCTATCGTATTTCTCTTTTACGATTGCTTTTAGTTTTGATTCGCTCTCTCTATGGCATGTCATACAACTTCTATCCATTGTGTCCAGTGGATTTCCAACTTGGTGGTCAGAGAATTTAGTTGCACCTTCCAAAGTGTATGGCATATGACAATCTGCACAAGATACGCCTTTTTTACCATGAATTCCAGTTTTATAAAGCTCATAGTCAGGGTGTTGTGCTTTTACTATAGGTGTTTTAGATATTGAGTTTGTATAATCAGCAAACGGTTTAGCGAAAATCTTCGGATCGTTATAATACTTCTCCATACCTTTTTCATCAAGTCCATAATTCCAAGGAAGCGTTACAACCATTGCAGTTTTATTTGCTTCTGGTTTTGCTGGGTCAGGATAATTTGTTGCCATAAAGTGATACTCTGAGTGACATTGAGCACACACAAGATTTCTCTTTTCTTGATGTGTAGAAGTATCAAAATTAGGCAATCCAGCAGCAACAAGACCTTTATTTACATAATCTCTTTTCATATGTAACTGTGCAGTTTTTGGGTCATGGCAATCATAACAACCGATTTGATTTACCATATCAGCACCATATTTTGCCCATTTGCCAGTATAATATTCAATATCACCTTGCTCTTCCATTATTCTTACGACATCTGTGGATTTACATGTCCAACAAGCACTTGGAAGTGGTCCATCAGTTGCATTTTTTGGAGAAGCTGGTCTTAATGAATTTATGTTATCTTGAACAGCATAATAGTGTCCTCTTGGAGCATTATAATCTTTTGAAAAAGGATATCCAGCCCAAACTATGACAAGTTGTGGCCATTTATCAAGCATATCTTCAAGATCTATACTGTTCTTGGTTTTTTTCCACGAATCGTACTGTCTTGGGTAATATTTTTGCCAATTAGAACTCTTCGCAGGTTCTAACACCTCTCTTCCTTTATTGATAGCTTGACGCTCGCTCTCTTTTTTATTTATGCTATTTGCCAAAAGCGACATGCTGACAATAGCAACAAGAGAACCTATTAGCAAAAGTGTGTATTTTCTCATTTTTACTCCTATTTTAGTTATCGTAACTCTTTAACACCAAGATTGTGTGGTGTAGTTGTTAAGCCCCTTACTTTTCCATGAGGCACTTCTCTATGACACTCCCAACATTTCCTTCCGGTCTTAACGCTTTCATCATTAAATTGATGATTTCTATCGCTATTTGCAATAAGCGTTGAGGCAATACTAGCGTGGCAGGAGACACAATTTTCCTGTACGCGTTTTGCTCCGTGTTCACTAATGACCATTGCATTGTCAAAAGTATTTAATGTAAAAGCTACGCCATGGTTAAAACCATCTCTAGCTTTTGCCATATATTTTCCCACGAAACCGCTATTTG
>JAIRQK010000104.1 GCA_031256525.1 Campylobacteraceae bacterium | reverse complement strand
TCTCTTCTTAAGCGATGTGTGATTTTTAAACGACCAGAATCGTCTCCAACTTTATGCCAAGTAATAGTTTCCACATTCCCCTCGCCAAAAATTTCATCACATAAAAGTTTTAAATTTGCCTGTTCATTGTCATCGATAGAGATAAATATCACTCCATCATCTTTTAGTAAATTTCTTGCAAGTTTTAAACGAGGATACATAAATGTAAGCCAGGCAGAGTGTGAACTTCGCCTATTTATCACATGTAACCGCTTAATTTCATCATCAGTTAAGCCCATTTTAGCTTTTAGCTGTTCGTCGGTAAATTCAAATTTGTCGTTGTAAACAAATCCATCTGAACCTGTGTTATATGGCGGGTCAATATATATCATCTTGATTTTGTTGCTATAAGCACTTTGCAGATGTTTTAATATGTCAATGTTGTCGCCTGTTAGAAAAATGTTTTCACTATTTTTATTTTCCTCATTATATTCGCTATCTGGAATTATAGATGTTGTTGTCGCAGTTCCAGCTTGTAGTTTCGCATAGTTTTTGCCTATCCATTTTAGTTGATAACCATCTTTTGTTTCATCGGGGTCTTGCCAATCAAGTTTAAAGTCTTGATTGAAATCTAATCTCTCTTTAACTCCTGCAAGTTCGTTTATATCTTGACTTTTATCCGTTTTTGTGGTAGATTGATAAGTTAAATTCGTGTCGTGTCGTGTCGTGTCGTGTCGTGTCGTGTCGTGTCGTGTCGTGTCGTGTCGTGTTGTGTCGTGTCGTGTCGTGTCGTGTTGTGTTGTGTTGTGTTGTGCCATATCTCTGCCCTCTTTATATAGTTTTTGTTTGCTTATTAATATTTATGCGGACTTTACATAAAAAAGTTACTTTTTTGCTTTCTCTTCTTTGACTATTTTTTTCCACTCTTTTTCAAACTTTTTGCGTTTTAAATAGGAGAGTTTTTCTATAAAAAGGCGTCCTTGCAAATGGTCAATTTCATGTTGTAAAGCTATGGACATAAGCCCATCATAAGTAGCAATATGTTCGTTTCCTGCTCTATCAAAATATCTTATTTTTATAATTTTAGCACGTTCAACATCTTCGTAAAAATTAGGAACACTAAGGCAACCTTCTTGAAATGTGCAAACACCTTCTTGTTCAATTATAGTTGGGTTGATAAACTCTATCAAGTCCTCTTTTACTTGAACAACCTCTTTACTCTCATCTTCTCTTGATAGATTTATAATTAAAACATTAAGAGGAACAGCAACTTGAATAGCAGCAAGTCCTATTCCATTTTTTGCTATCATAGTATCATACATATCATCCAAAAGGGTGTGTAGCTCATCATTAAAAGCTACAACATCTTTTGAAACAGTTCTAAGTTTTGGATTTGGATAGGTTATAACTTCTCGTATCATTTTGTGTGCAAACTACTTAAAACTTTTTTCTAAAACTTTATCAATCAAACCATACTCTTTTGCTTCATCTGCGCTCATAAAAAAATCTCTATCTGTATCTTTTGCAATTTTCGCAAATTTTTGACCAGTGTTTTTTGCCATTATGTTATTTAGAGTCTCTTTAAGCCTTAATATCTCTCTTGTTTGTATCTCGATATCTGTAGCTTGACCTCTAGCACCACCAAGAGGTTGGTGTATCATAATTCTCGCATTTGGAAGAGCAAATCTTTTCCCCTTCTCTCCTGAGCTTAACAAAAATGCACCCATAGAAGCAGCTTGTCCTATGCAAATAGTAGCAACATCTGGTTTAATATAATTCATAGTATCATAGATACTAAAACCGCTTGTTACGATTCCCCCCGGAGAGTTTATATAAAAATATATATCTTTCTCAGGGTCTTCAGCTTCTAAAAACAACATTTGGGCAACTACTGAAGAGGCAACATCATCATTTATCTCTCCGCTTAGCATTACGATTCTATCTTTTAAAAGCCTTGAGTAGATATCATAACTTCTCTCGCCACGACCAGTTTTTTCAACTACTACTGGTATATAATAACTCATCTATTCAGCCTCTGTTTTAGTTTTTTTATTTGTTTTTGGCTTTGTTTCAGATTTATCTTTTGATGCTACTTTTTTTGCTTTAGGTAACTCTTCTTTTGAGTTTTCATCTTTTTGACTTGCGTTTTTAAATAGAGTTCTAAATAGTTTTTCCTCTATCATAGTCATTTTTATAGCTGGTAAAATTCCCTGTTTTTTATAGTTTTCAGCAAACTGTTTTGGGTCTTGTCCATACTGAGCTGCTTCAAAATAAACCATTTGCATTACCTCTTGGTCGCTTACATTTATATTATTAACTCTTGCAAGTTCATCAACTAAAAATGTAAGTTTCACGCTATTTTCTGCATCATTTCTAAAAGTTTCTCTTTTTTCTTTAACTTTGTCGGGATTGTTTTTAAACTCTTCCATCTCAGCTTCAGAAATGCTTCTAAAAATACCTCTAAATTGAGCGTCCATCTCTTGTTCAACTATAGTTTCAGGAAGGTCAAAATCTATATTTTTAACCAAATCTTCAATAAATTTTGGCTTTAACTCTTCGTTGTAAAGTTTGTTTTGTTTTTCGCCTTGAATCTGATTTTTAATCTGCTCTCTAAAAAGCTCTTCTGTTGGTTTTGACTCTTGTGGCAAAAATCTCTTCAAAATCTCTTCATCAACTTTTTTTGGAACATCTTTTTCTTGAATTTCAATAAGATTTACTTTAAAAACAGCATCTTTTCCTGCAAGTTCTTTATTGCCATATTCAACTGGAAATACCACTTTTATATCTCTTTGACTTCCTATTTCCATTCCTATCATACCATCTTCAAATCCGGGAATAAAACTTCCACTTCCAATTTCAAGAGTATACGCCTCTGCTTTTCCGCCTTCAAAAGCTTTGTCATCTACAAAACCCTCAAAATCAATCAAAGCAAAATCGCCATTTTTTAACGCTCTTATATCTTTAATTTTTTTAAGTGGTGCTGTCTGTTTTAAGAAAAATGTAATTCTCTCATCAATCTCTTTTTTATCAACTTGTATCTCTTCATAAGTTGGTATAAACTTCTCATATCCGCCAAGTTTTATCTCTGGTCTTAAAGAGAATTTAAGTTCAACATCAATTCCATTATCGTTTCTTGCAAACTTTGTAAAAATTGGTTCACCTATAATTTTACTCTCTTCAATTTTTAACTCTTTTACAGCCACATCAAACAGCTCTTTTATCGCCTCTTGTTCAGCATCTTGTTTTACTTTATCGCCAAATCTCGCTTTTACTACATCAACTGGAACTTTTCCAGGTCTAAAACCGTGAATTTTTGCAGTTTTTGCAAGTGAGCCTAAAATTTTATCTTGCTTTTTCTCAATGATGCTTTTATCAATATTAGCCGATGCTGTCGCATTAGCACTATTAAGCTTAGCCACCTTTACTTCCATATTTCCTCTTTTTATATAAAAAATTTTGAGGTAGAGTATACTAAAGTTTTCTTTAAGAACTTATTTATAGGTTCAAATATTTTTACGCATAGAAAAGAT
>JAIRQK010000079.1 GCA_031256525.1 Campylobacteraceae bacterium | reverse complement strand
GAGGCAGTTTGGGAAAAAACAGCACTTGAGCTTACAAAAAGCTGGAGAGAAACGCTCGTAAATATTAGTGAAGTTTTAAAGCATAAAGACCCGCTTATCGCAATTGAAAAATTAAAAGCAGAAAACAAGACATTAAAAAATGAAATTGACGCATTAGAGTCCCAATCCGGAAAAGATGTGCAAATACAAGATATAAATGGTGTGAAGATAGTCATTGATGAGCTAAAAGCTGGTGATATCAAAAAAAGCATTGATGATTTTAAAAATAGATATGAAAATGCAGCGATAATCTTATTCCAAAACAAAGATGAAAAGGTTTTAATAGCTGCTGGAGCAAAAAATTGTGCTATAAAAGCTGGTGAATGGATAAGAGAAATTGCCCCAATAATCGGTGGTGGTGGTGGTGGAAGAGATGATTTTGCACAAGCAGGTGGAAAAGATTTATCAAAAATTGAAGAGGCAAAGGGAAAAGCCTTAGACTATGTAAAAGCTATTTTAAAGGGATAGATTGAGTAGTTTTATTGTAGAAATATTTACAAATTATAGTAGGGTTATCATTTTTCTTCATGTAATGAGTGCTGTGCTATTGGTTGGCTCTCTTTTTTTTATTAGATTTTTGTTTGCACCAGTTCTTGATAAAATAGAACAAGATGATATTAGGTATGAAGCATATCTAAATTTGATAAAATATTTTTTCCTTTTTATAACTATTGTCATGATAGCGTTGGTAGCCTTTTCAATCTTTATGAGTGTTGGGCTTGGTTTAAAGTTCGGAGACCAGACAACTTATACAGTAACTCACACAAAAAAGATAGTTTGGTTAATGATGATATTGATTTTTATCGCTATGTATGTAAAATATAGAGGTGCAAAAAGAGCTATGAGTAGTGGTGTAATAGTCGAAGTTCATGAAAATATTATCTTAATTGTCAAGTATCTAATCCCTGCAAATTTTATTCTTAGCTGTATATCTGTATACTTTGGAATTATTATAAGAGGGTTTTAGATTTGTTAGTTTTAGCTTCAAGTTCGCAAACAAGGGCGACGATTTTGAAAAAAAATGGTATTGATTTCATACAAAGAGAGACTAACTTTGATGAAAATAGTGTAAGATTAAGCGATCCAATCTCATTTATTTATAAAATTACGCAAGGTAAAAAACTGTCTTATGAGCAACAATACAACGACAATTTGCCATTTTTGGTTGCTGATACTGTTGTTGTGGTTGGCAATGAAATTTTGCAAAAGGCAAAAGATGAAACTGACGCAAGAAGAATGTTAGAGCTTCAAAGTGGAAATGGGGTAAAAATTATTACATGTATGATATATAAAAATAGCTCTTTTGAGTTTGTGGACATTAGTCAGACAAAATATGAGTTTGATAAATTTGATAAGGAAGAGTTGGAAGATTATCTTAAAAGTGATGAGTGGATAGGAAAAGCTGGGGCTTGTATGGTTGAAGGTTTTTGTAAGCCATATATAAAAAATGTTGTTGGGTTTGAGAGTAGTGCAATGGGGTTAAGTATAGAAAAATTAACTCCATTTTTAAATCTTTTTGGGTGTACGGAGTAGTGTTATATGCGTAGATTTTTTAAAATTATTTTTTTAATAGTTGTTGTTTTGGCTATTTTTTTGTTTATATATGCGATAAAAAAATATGATGAGATGAGATTTGAAATGTATAAGTTGGTTGATTATTATCCAAAACTTACAACGCAGATTTTTGATAAAAATGGAAAATTGATAGCGAACTATTTTGATGAAGAAAATAGGCTTTATACCGATTTTGATGATATCCCAGCAAGAATGATAGAGGCACTTGTCGCTATTGAAGATACTGCATTTTTTGAGCACTCTGGGGTAAATTTTGAAGCTAATATCAGAGCAACAATGAAAAATATCGTAGCACTTGGATATAAAGAAGGAGCTAGTACATTGACTCAACAACTCGTTAAAAATGTTATCCTAACAAGAGAAAAAACTTTAAAAAGAAAACTTAATGAGGTGTTTTTATCGCTATATATTGAAAAAAAACTTACAAAAGAGCAGATTATTGAAAGATATTTAAATCATGTCTATTTTGGTCATGGGTACTATGGCATAAAAACCGCTGCTGATGGTTATTTTCATAAAACTTTACCAATGCTAACGTTAAAAGAGATGGCTATGCTTGTTGGAATTCCAAGATCTCCAAGCAATTATGACCCAACAAAAAACTACAATTTATCTTTAGGAAGAGCAAATAGTGTTCTATTTAGAATGAAACAGCTTGGGTGGATAACTGAGAGCGAATATGAAGAGTCGCGAAATGAAGAGCCTGTCGTATTCAACGATACTCTCACGAAGAATAGGGCACCTTATGTTGTTGATGAAGTTATAAAACAAGCATCTAAAATGTTTGAAGATGTAAGAAGTGGTGGATATCAAATATATACTACTATAGATTTAGATGTCCAGGATTTGGCACAAGAGTCATTAGTGTATGGATACAATGAGATGCTAAAAAGAGTAGAAAATAAGACTGATATCACTTTATTAAATGGTGCTATGGTTGTCTCTAATAATCGCAATGGCGAAGTTTTAGCACTTGTGGGCGGAATTGATTATGTGAAAAGCAATTTTAATCGTGCAACTTCAAGCAATCGTCAAACAGGAAGTAGTTTTAAACCTTTTATATATCAAATCGCTCTTAATTTAGGTTATTCAACAGTGAGTTTAATTCCGGATATTTCAAGAGTATATGTAGAAAATAGTGGGGCTGTTTGGGCTCCGAAAAACATAGAGGGAAGTTTTCAAGGACTTATAACATTAAAAGAGTCAATAACCAAATCAAGAAATTTAGCAACAATCAATCTTATAAATGAAATAGGACTTGATGTTGTACATGAAGAACTTGTAAAAATGGGCTTCAAAGGACTTGCCAATGATTTATCAATTGCTCTTGGAAGTTATGGTATCTCCCCGTTAAAATATAGCAAATTTTTTGGAATGTTTGCAAATGGTGGAGAAGTAATAGAGCCTATTTTAATTAAAAAAATGGTTAATAGATTTGGCAATGAAGAGGCATTTGAGACAACCAAATATAGATTGTTAGAGCCTGAACAGAGTTATTTGATGGTTGATATGTTAAAAAATGTAGTAGAGGCTGGTACAGGAAGAGCTGCGAGGGTTGCGGGGATCGAAATTGCTGGAAAAACAGGAACTACAAATGATAATGTTGATGCGTGGTTTTGCGGGTTTAATCCTGACATAAATGTTATTGTTTGGTATGGAAAAGATGATAATACTCCAATGCCAAGAAGTGAAACAGGAGGAGCAACATCTGTTGTGCCTTTTGCCTATTTTATGAAAAAATATATAGAAATGTATCCACAAACAACAAGAAAATTCGCAATACCAGAAGGTGTTAAGCGAGGAGCTCATGAGGGGAAAGAGGAGTTTTTTACAAAAAGATCTCCATTGCCAAACGCAGCAAATAGCTATCGCGTGAATGAGAAAGACTTACTATTTTAATATACTTAATGTTTGCTACTTGTGTAAACTTGTAGCAAACCACCAATAGCAAATGATGTATACAATTTTTCTATATTTATACAACTTACGATGGTGGGATTATTGATGGATTATTTTAAGT
>JAIRQK010000171.1 GCA_031256525.1 Campylobacteraceae bacterium | reverse complement strand
CCAATGAGAGATGGTGTTATTGCTGATTTTGATATGACTGAGAGAATGATTAGATATTTTATTGAAAAAGCACACAATAGAAGAAGTTTTTTAAGACCAAGAATAATCATTTCAGTTCCTTGTGGTCTCACGCCAGTTGAGAGAAGAGCTGTTCGTGATTCAGCTATGAGTGCAGGAGCAAGAGAGGTGTTTTTGATTGGAGAACCGATGGCAGCCGCGATTGGTGCTGGACTTCCTATAAAAGAGCCAAAGGGGAGCTTGATTGTTGATATTGGTGGTGGAACAACTGAAATTGGAGTTATATCTCTTGGTGGACTTGTTATTCCAAAATCTATAAGGATAGCTGGTGACAAAATTGATTTATCGATAGTTGAGTACCTAAAAAGAAAATATAATCTTTTAATCGGAGTAAGAGCCGCGGAAGAGATAAAAATACAAATAGGAAGTGCTACACCATTAGAAAATGAGCTTAGCATGGTTGTAAAAGGAAGAGATCAAGTAAGTGGGCTTTTAAGTAGAATCGAACTTACAAGCGAAGATGTTAGAGAGGCTATGCGTGAGCCACTTCGAGGAATTTCAGAGGCATTAAAAGATGTTTTGGAAATTACCCCTCCTGATTTGGCTGGAGATATTGTGGAAAATGGAGTTGTTTTAACCGGTGGTGGGGCACTTATTCGTGGACTTGATAAATATCTTGGCGAAATAGTAAAACTCCCTGTATTTATCGGGGAAGATCCATTGCTTGCTGTTGCTAATGGAACAGGAAGAGCCTTGGATAAGATAGAATTTTTAAATCAATTGACTAATGAATAGGACATTTAAAAGAATTTTTATATTTATATTATTGATAGCTATCTCTTTTGCATTTAGCGATAGTGCAAGAAAGGTAGTTGTTGGTTTTTCTACTTCGGTAGTTAAATTTTATGATGATAAGAAAAATGGTATATATGATTTTTTCAAAGAGCATTTTAACCAAAGAGATGAGATAAGATTTTTAAGAGAAGAGAATAAGAGGCTTACTGAGATATCTTATGCTTCAGTTGGTTTTTCAGAGAAGTTGAACAGTTTTTTAAAAGAGGCGAATGTTAGGGCTTATGAGCCACAAACAAAGCTGGTTCGTGTTCTTTCATATTCAAATTTAGGAGACTACAATAAATTTTGGATTGATTTTGATGACTTTAATGCAAATAAAGTCTATGGACTTTTATATCAAGGATATAGTGCTGGTATAGTAGTTGAAAATTTAGGGCGTCCACAAGCAATTTTACAAAATGACGCGAAGTCAACCTTTTCCGTTTATATAGGCGAAAGTAAAATAAGAGGAATAACATTTGGAGCAAAAGACCACATAGAGGTTAAATATATACCATTATGGACAAAACCACAAATAGATGAAGAGGTTGTAACAAGTGGGCTTGATGAGATATTTTTTGAAGGAATTAAAGTTGGAAAAGTAGTTGAGGTAGTGGAAGATGAGGGATTTTTTACCGCAGTGGTTAAGCCCTACATAGTACCTCAAATTCCGGGTTTTTTTCATGTAATAATTAAATAAAACTTTTATATATAAGGATTTGAATGCCAAAAAGAACAGATATTAAGACGATTTTACTTATTGGTTCAGGACCAATTGTTATAGGACAAGCTTGCGAGTTTGACTACTCAGGAACACAAGCGGCAAAAACTTTAAAAGAGTTAGGATATAGGGTTGTTCTTATAAATTCAAATCCAGCAACTATTATGACTGATCCAGAATTTGCCGATAGGACTTATATAGAACCGATAACTACAGAGACAATTGAAAGAATTATCCAAAAAGAAAATGTTGATGCGATACTTCCAACCATGGGAGGACAAACAGCACTTAATGTCGCTATGAAACTTTATGAAAGTGGCAAAATAGGAGATGTTAAATTTTTAGGAGCAAATCCAAAAGCTATTAAAAAAGGCGAGGATAGACAAGCTTTCAAAGAGGCTATGATAAAAATTGGTATGGATTTGCCAAAAAGTAGATATGCTTATAATCTTGAAGAAGCACGTATTGCAGCAGAAGAGATAGGATTTCCTTTAATAATTCGTGCCTCATATACACTTGCTGGAGGAGGAAGTGGCGTTGCGTACAATATTGATGAGTTTAGTGAGTTAGCGTTAGCAGGAATCGAAGCAAGTCCTATAGGCGAAATTCTCATAGAAGAGTCTTTGCTTGGATGGAAAGAGTACGAAATGGAAGTTATCAGAGATAGGGCTGATAACTGTATTATAGTGTGTTCAATAGAAAATTTTGACCCGATGGGAGTTCACACAGGAGATAGCATAACAATTGCCCCGGCACTAACACTAACAGATAAAGAGTATCAAAAGATGAGAAATGCATCTTTCGCAATCTTGCGTGAAATTGGCGTAGATACAGGTGGAAGCAATGTTCAGTTTGCAGTAAATCCAAAAAATGGAAGAATGACTGTTATTGAAATGAATCCTCGTGTTAGTCGCTCATCAGCACTTGCATCAAAAGCAACAGGGTATCCTATAGCAAAAGTTGCGACTCTTTTAGCGGTTGGATTTACGCTTGATGAGATTAAAAATGATATAACAGGAACTGCTGCAAGTTTTGAGCCAGTGATTGACTACATAGTTACAAAAATACCTCGTTTTACATTTGAAAAATTTCCTAACACAAACTCAACGCTAACAACTTCTATGAAAAGCGTTGGTGAAGTTATGGCAATAGGCAGAACTTTTAAGGAGTCTTTTCAAAAAGCACTCTGTTCGCTTGAAACTGGACTTTTTGGTTTCAATAAAATTAAAACGAGTGAGGATAAATTAAAACAAGAGATAAGAAGACCAAATAGCGATAGAGTTTTATATATAGCAGAGGCTTTTAGACAAGGTTTTTGCGTTAAAGATGTCTATGAACTCTCTAAAATTGATACTTGGTTTTTAAATCAAATTTATGAAATAGTAGAGTTTGAAAAACAGATTGATATGGATATATTAAATGATTATGAAAAACTAAGAGTTGCTAAAACTTACGGTTTTTCTGATGAGATGTTAGCATATCTTATAAACAAGAAAGACAATCTCGACTTGACAAGCAATGATATATATTTTGCAAGACAAAGGGCGAACATTGACCTTGAATACAACAATGTGGACACTTGTGCAGCTGAATTTGAAGCATTGACACCATATCTTTACTCTTCAACAAACATAGGAATATATCCTCCTAACAAACAAAAAGATAAAAAAAGTAGAAAAAAAGTTATGATAATTGGTGGCGGACCAAACAGGATAGGTCAAGGGATAGAGTTTGATTATTGTTGTGTTCACGCTTCTTATGCTCTTAAAGATTTGGGTGTTGAGACAATTATGTATAACTGCAATCCTGAAACTGTTTCAACAGACTATGATACGAGTGATATTTTATATTTTGAACCGATTGATTTTGAACATGTAAGAAATGTGGTAGAGACAGAAAAGCCAGATGGTATTATAGTCCATTTCGGAGGGCAAACACCACTGAAACTTGCTAAAAAATTGACTCTTATTGGTGCAAAAATAATAGGAACTAGTGCAAGAGTCATTGACCTTGCAGAAGATAGAGAAAAATTTTCCGATTTTATTACAAAACATAATATTAAAAAACCACAAAACGCGACTGCAATGAGCGAGGTTGAGGCATTAGAAAAAGCAAAAATTATTGGATATCCGGTGCTTGTTCGCCCAAGTTATGTTCTTGGTGGACGAGCTATGCGCATAGTCTATAGTGAAGATGAGCTTAAATTATATATGAGTGAAGCTGTGCATGTGAGCAATCACTCTCCAGTGCTGATTGATAAATATTTAGATGGCGCTATTGAAGTTGATGTTGATGCGATAAGTGATGGCAAAGATGTATATATCGGTGGCATTATGCAACATATTGAAGAGGCTGGTATTCATAGTGGTGATAGTGCTTGTTCCCTTCCTGCTGTAAGTCTTAGCGATGAGATAATCAAAAAAATAGAAGAAAATACAAAGTTGATCGCATTAAATATTGGCGTTATTGGACTTATGAATATACAATTTGCAATTTTTAAAGATGATGTTTATATGATAGAGGTAAATCCAAGAGCAAGTAGAACGGTTCCTTTTGTTAGTAAAGCAACAGGAGTTCCTATGGCAAAAGTTGCGACTCGCGTTATGTATCAAGGAAACTTGAAAGAGGCACTAAAATATTACGATACATACAAAGTAGTTTATGAGGAGAGAGGGTTTTTAAAAGCTAAGATAAAAAACCATGTTGCGGTTAAAGAGGCAGTTTTTCCATTTAACAAATTGCCTGGTGCTGATACAATACTTGGACCTGAAATGAAATCAACAGGTGAAGTTATGGGCATAAGTGAAAATTTTGCTAACTCTTTTGCAAAAAGTCAAATTGCAGCTGGAAATATGCTTCCAAGTGGTGGGTGCGTTTTTCTATCACTTGCCGATAATGATAAATTGTACGCAAAAGAGATAGCAGAAGAGTTTAAAAAACTTGGTTTTAAAATAATTGCAACAAGCGGAACCCATAAAATTTTAACCGAAGCGAAAGTTGATGCTGAATTTGTTTACAAGATAAGTGAAGGTAGACCAAATATTGAGGACAAACTCAAAAATAAAGATGTAACTTTAGTCATAAATACAAGCGACCAAAAATCTAGCAAAGATGATGCCAAAAAAATTCGTCAAGCAGTTTTAAGGTTTAAAATACCGTATTTTACGACTATTTCGGAAGCAAGGGCTGCTACTGTTGCGATAGAAAATATTCAAAAACATACTCTTTTGGAGCCAGTAGCTCTTCAAGATTATCTAAAGAAATAAAGATGAACAAGTCCAAACAGTTAGTATATTTAGCTCAAAGCGATACAACTGTTGGACTTTTATCATCAGACAAAATAAAACTAAACAAAATCAAAAATAGACCACCCAATAAACCTTGTATAGAGTGTTTGTGTTCCGTACATACAAAAAATATAAGAGTTCCAAAAGAGCATAAAAACTTAGTTAGACGCTCACATAAAACAACATTTGTTTTGCAAAATGGCTACTCTTTTAGAATTGTTAAAAACTCTTTACATGCAGACTTTTTAGAGAAATTTGGAAATATTTATTCAACTTCAGCAAATGAAACTAACAAACATTTTGATTTTAATTTTGCTTATAATGTTAGTGATGTTATCGTTGAAGATGAAAGGAGTTTGTTTGAGGCATATCCTTCACAAATTTTAAAAATTGGAAAAAACAAAATAAAAAAAATTAGATAAACACGCTACTTTATTATTTTTCCAAAATCCTTTTTATTACAAGTGAAGATAGTGTCAATCCAAAACTTGCAGTTACGCCTACAAAACTCCCGAGCCCTTTTGTCAATGGTTCTTCAGTAGAGTAAACGACTAAATATTTTCCTTTAAAACCGCTTTTTTTAAGTTCATATCTTATTTTTCTTGCAAATGGGTCAATGTTGGTTTTCCAGATATCTGCAACTTTAATCTTTGTTGGGTCAACTCTTTTTGCACCACCCATAGAAGAGATAAGTTTGTTAGCAACTTTGTTAGCAAGTGTAACTTTACAAGGGACATCGTCAATTGCGTCTATTACGACATCAAATTCATCAAAATTAAACTCATCAATCCATTTTGGTGTTACTAACATTTCAATTGGTTTTACACCATTGTATATGCGTGAAAGCACTTTAACTTTCGAATCTCCTATATTTTCTGAGCCAATTTGCCTATTTTGGTTTGTTACTTCATAAACATCACTATCAACTATTGTTATATCTTTAACGCCTGTTCTATAAAGAGCGTCTAAGCAAAAACTTCCAACGCCTCCAACACCAAAAATAATAACTTTCGCAGCCTCTATCTTTGCAAAATCTTCGCCAAAAAGAAGTCTACATCTGCTAAATCTATCCTCTATTTTTGTATCCATTTTTCCACTTTTTTTATCTGCTCATACGCAGTCATATCAAGTTTAATTGGTGTTATAGAGACATAACCCTCATTTATCGCATAAATATCACTATCTTTATCATCTATATTTTCCCATAAAAGCGATTCAACACCTATCCAATAGTACTCTTCGCCTCTTGGGTTTCTGTTCATAAGAGCACCACACTCATAGTGTCTATTTCCAACTTTTGTAACCTTATACCCTTTGCAAGAAGATGGTTTTATCGCTGGAATATTTACATTTAAAAGGTGTCTATTTGAAAGAGGAAAGCCCTCTTCAAGTATCTTTTTTGCCAAATCATAAGCTACTTTTTTTGCCAAATCATACCCAAGTTCATCGAGCATTGCACGAGAGTTAGTATAGTATTGAGAGATTGCAAAAGATGGAATGCCGTGAAGCACACCTTCCATTGCACCCCCAACAGTTCCGCTATATGTTATATCTTCACCTAAATTTGCACCCTTATTTATTCCACTTATAACAAGGTCTGGTTTTTTATCTTTTTCAAAAAGAGTCTCAATTGCTAAATAGACACAGTCACTTGGTGTTCCATCATCAAGTTTAAAAAAATCATCACTAACACTAACAAATCTTAGAGGTTTTGTAACTGTTATAGAGTGTGAACAGGCTGATTTTTCAGTTGCTGGAGCCACAATCGTAACATGTCCTAATGGCTTAAGTGCTTGGGCAAGTGCTAAAAGACCAGCACTTTCAAACCCATCATCGTTTGTTATTAAAATTCTTTTTTTCATTACTCTCTTTTGTATATACGGCATAGATATGGTATTTTACCAAAAAATTATATAATATTTTGTAAAAATAGTGTAGTATTTGCAAAGGTTTTTTTGTATAATTTAGGTTTTTTAAGGGGATTGTATGAAAAATAAAAAAAATGTTTTTAAACACATTATAGAGCATACTTTACAAGGAGTCTTTTGGCTTTTGCCAATTGTTGCTGTAACTGTAATAATGATTTGGCTATATTCAAAAGTTGGTGCTTTGGTAAACGCTTTTTTTGGAGTTATTGGATTTGAGCCAGAGCGACACATATATCTTTGGATGATGTTAGTTGTGCTTGTTATTGTGCTTTTGCTATATGTTATCGGCTTGTTTATGGAGACAAAAATAGCAGATATATTGCAAAAAGTTTTTTCGAAAATACCGGGTTATTCGACTATTAAAGATATTGTTAACGTTCTTAACTCTTCAAAAAAGGGCGATACAAAAGTTTTGGTTGTTATCATAAAGGGCTTTGGAAGCACTGGATGTAACATAGGTCTTATGTATTCGCAAAAAGAGAGCATTATTAAAGATCACTATACGGTTACGCTCTCTTCATCTCCAATTCCAAATGGTGGATTTATGTTTGAAGTTCATAAAAGCAATATTTATGTGATCGAAAATGCGACATTTGACAACAACTTGCAATATCTTTTAGCAATGGGAGTTAAAAGTATGAGTGAGATTTTGAAGGCTGAGCCAAAGAAGATAGAAGAGTTTTTACCGCTTGAAGAGTGGTTAGAAAAAAATAGAATGTAGTTTATATGGTAAAGGAAAAAAATGTTAAATCAAAACAGAAGTATTAATGCTTATGAGGAAGCAAAAAAAGTAATTCCGGGAGGTGTTAATTCGCCAGTTCGCTCATTTTCGAGTGTTGGACAAACACCACCTTTTATAGCAAAAGGAGATGGTTGCTATATAGAGGATATTGACGGAAATAGATATGTTGATTTTGTGCAAAGTTGGGGACCGCTTATATTTGGACATGCTAACAAAGACATAGAAGATGCTGTGGTTAGTTCAGTTAAAAAGGGGATTAGTTTTGGAGCACCAACTTTGATTGAAACAGAGCTTGCAAAACTGATATGTTCTATCTTTGAAAACATAGAGCAAATTCGCTTTGTAAGTAGTGGCACTGAAGCAGTTATGAGTGCAATTAGACTTGCTAGAGGATTTACCAGACGCGATGATATTATTAAATTTAAAGGCTGTTATCATGGACATAGCGATTCACTTCTTGTGCAAGCTGGAAGTGGTGCTACAACTTTTGGAAGTCCAAGCAGTCCCGGAGTTCCAAGCGATTTAGTTAAACATACACTACTTGCAACCTATAATGATATAA
>JAIRQK010000131.1 GCA_031256525.1 Campylobacteraceae bacterium | reverse complement strand
ATTATTGATGAACTATTTTAAATATACAGGTTTATTTGTTGCTATTTTGTTCGGGATTTTTGCTACAATTTTTGCTATTCCAATTTTTGTTATTGTTAATTTTGCTAACGAAATACTTGCAAATATTGCTATTGTTACATTATTTATTTCACCAATTATCGCACTAATTATTACATCTACTACTGTTTCAAATATGATTATAAAATCAAATGGTAGAGTTATGACATTTGGTGAAATTATAAAATATACTTTGTGTTTCTCTATAGTAACTGCAATAGTTTTGATAATTATATTGATTATATTATTAGATAATCTGATACTATCATTTGGTGAACGTATACTTGTAACTGGTGGTGTGGTTATTGCTATATTATTCTCAACTTTAATTACAATGTTTTTAGTAAATATCTATTTCAAATAATAGATATAAAAATGGATTGGAAAGCACTCAAACAGACAAGCTAAAAAACATAGAGCTTAAAGAATTTAAAAGACAAAGAGTGTTATCTATAGTACTTTTTATAGTATTCATTTTTGGTTGTATATTGAACATTTCTGGAAACACAAAAACTGGATACAACGGATTTGGTACATTTGTTTTATATGTTGTACCATATTTTATATATTTGGTTGTATCTTTAATTGTTGTCTATTTTTGCTATAGGAAGATATTGGTTTTAAGTATTATCGCTCTATTAGTTATTGGCTTACTTGCAAGTTTAAATGCAACTGGTTTTTGTTATAAAACAATGTCTTTTGTAAGTCCAAACAAAGCAACCATTATAGATAAGGCTATTGCTTTATATGTAGAGGATAGATGCAACCATGAAAAATATATCATAAAAAATATGGGGCTTGAAGAGAAAGAGTGTTCTGTAAGTTTTAATAGTATAAAAGAAGAGGCACCACACTGTTTCACTAAAGATAGACCAGATAAATGTGTAGGAGATATCACTTATCTTGATTTTGAAAGTGGTGATATTGTTAAAAAAGAGATGGTTATTTATGAAATGTATGAAACATGCTCTGAACTATCTGGAAGATGGAAAAATTGTAATTTTTTTGATTATGCTCTAGATGGGAAAATATATGATATTAGTGGTGCACTTGATATTGGCTATATGGGCATACCATATGTTTGGACTTCTTGTGGTAAAAAAGTCAGATTTTGATGTTTATATTCAAATAATAAATAAATTAAAGGAGTAAAAAAAGGTTAATTTATGGACATACCAAAATTAAAAACTACTAAGATTGATTATGCAAAAAATTTTGTGTCTAATTATACAGATATGGAAAATTTCTTTGAGGAGATTTGTGGTAAATTTCCAGGTGCTATTTTAGATGTTTTTGATACTACATTGGACACAAAAGAGACGAGAATGTCGCTATTAAGAGATGAGTATTTTAGACTATCTCAAGAGTATAAATATCTAAACTTTATCGAAGAGGTTTTTTCTATTAATGATAATATGTGCTTTATAAAGTTGGATTTTAGAAGATATGAAGCGAGTTGTGCAAGTCGTATGTTTAGTGTCATTAACAGGTTAGATGCCATTGACAAACTTATATTTATAAATCAAGAGTTGAATCTTTGTAATTGTGCTGATATAAATTTTATCATAGAAGATATCAATCTGCTAAAGATGTTTTTGAAGTCTATGCTAAGAGAGATAATGCGTGTGGATTTATATTTTGACAAGAAGCCATTACTGCTATTTGGCAATTTTGACCTATCACTCCCCATAGCTTTTAAAAATAGTGATGATATGGCAATGTATGAAAAAATCGCAAATAATCATGGTTTGTATTTTAGATAAAAGTATTAGACTATACAAAAACTAATTTTAGTAGAAAGGATTTATAAATGAAACTAAACAAACTTGAAACTGCTTTATTAAAAGTTATTGTAGAAGAGAATAAACAAAAATATCCATTTTTGGAAGAGCAACTTGCTAACTTGATTGTATTAAATAGAACATTTACAGGTGTTGGAATGTATGTAAATTTTTTATATACAAACCTTAATGATAAAGAAGAGAGCAACATCATATCATCTTCTAAAACTCTGTTGTTCCCACAATTTGAGTATGAATTGACCTATGTATTATTTATAACAAATAGTAAAATGCATTTTTTAGAAATAGTTACCAATGAAGATACTCTATTTGACAATACAACCAATCTTGATGATTTTAGGTTGGAGTAATTATGAAATTAGCAAGTAATGGAAAAATAGATGAAAACGGTGCTATTTTCAGCAATGAACTAATCACAGAAAAAGAAGGCTACGAAGCTATGCTTTATGTACTAATGGAATATTTGGAAAACTCTGGCTCAAACGACTTAACAGATATTTTAAGTGGTGGAGAGTATTTTTGGTGTCCAAATGTACCAGCAGATAGTGCATTTTGGGAGTATTGGTTAAAAGGTGTAGAAAAAGTCAAAAAAGAAGGTTCACCACCTTTGCGAAGTGAAAAATGAAAAAAAATTGAGCAACACATTCAGGACTTTATAGATAAGAAAATGTATGTAAAGTTGTCCTATTTTGAAGATAGCTATTTTTGTCAAATTATCAAAAATTCAGATAAATTTTTGTTTGTTAGGGTGATAAGTGATTGGCATTTTGACGGTTATATGATATTTGTTAAAAAATATATAAAATCTATCAAACATACTGAATTGCTCGAATTTCAGCAAAAAGTTGTTGAGTTTTATGATAAAGGTCAAAAAAAAGATGTTAGTTGGCTAAATCTTAACTCTTATGATGTGATGTTTTGCTCGTTGAGAGAAAACTATAATGAGATATGTATAGAAGGTGCAACTGAGAATGTAAATCAATTTATGATAGGAAAAATTGCCTCTTTTGATGAAAAATGTCTATACATAAACAAATTAAACACTTTTGGAAAAATAACAAAGATTAAGTATGATATCCCTATAAAAGAGATAACGGCGATATTTTTTGGCGATGAGTATAGTAAATTATTGTTTGAGTATTCAAAAAAAACACCAATCAAAAGGCGGATAGACTAAACTATGCAAAATAATATACAACTACAATTAATTAACTCCATTCTTCGTTTTTATGAAGTTGATGAGATAACGGATATTTATTATAAAAATAATTCGATTTATGGTACAGCAGTTTGGCGTGATATTCCAAACGAAGTTAATTTGCAAAAATTTGTCTGGAAAATATGTTTGGACAATGAAAAAATAAAGAGGGTTATAACAATTTTAGACCATATTTTTGATAACAAAAAATTTTATCATGATAAAATACTAATAAGTGATGATGAGATAAAAGAGATATTTCTAAGAAAAAATTGGGATATTGACACTATTGAGCAAACGATAAATAATTTGTATAATATTGATATTAGAATGATTGATGATGAGGAGGAGACAGACTCCTTTTTTCTGCATCAATAATGGAGTTAATATAGAAATGAAAGTAAATATTGATGAACTTAAGAAAACAGTTATGCTTCTGCTTTCAAAATTGAAGGATGGCAAGGGCGATGAAATAGAGCTAAAGAACGACTATTATTGGGATATTTCAAGCGAACAACTGTATAATCCCTATGATAAACCAAGTGAAATTTCACTGGGACAGCTGCCCGATGATTTGAATGAGATTTATCGTTTATCTAAATCAAATGATGAGGCCATCCCTTATGACTTAAAACGAGTTGCTGAAATACTAAAGGCTTTGAGTATTGAAAATTCAATTGCTTTTTAAAAAAGAAGAATGTATGAGCTTATCAGATAATCCAATAAAATATATAAAAAACTTTTTGAACAAACGACAATTAGAAAAACCATCCATTGTAACAAATCCGGACAATAAAGATATGATGGTTGAGAATGACATTGTCGGATTAGATATTATTAATATAAAAAACAAAGAAAGAATAAGACTATTATCTTCAGACTTAACTGTATTTAATGATTATGCATTTAAATACTATGTACCTCAATTTATTTTATGCTATTTCAAATCTTATAAATATATATTTATTGATATGTTTTTGCTTTCTCTTTGTGAGTCTACAATTTTATCAAAAACTTCAAAAAGATATTTGCAATTTGACACAGAGGAGATTAAAATAATTCTGTTTTTCTTGGAGGCAGTTTTAAATAAATTAGATATTAATAATAATTTTACAGAAGAGTATTTGTCGGAGTTGAAAGATTTAGAATTTGATGCCAATATGGCAATAGATTTTTGGAAAAAACACCCATCAAAGAATCAAGAGTGAAAAAGATAATAAAAATAATTTTGTTTTTTATTGTAAGTTATTTTTTGTTTGTATTGTTTCGACCAATGAGTGGTTATTCTTATATACCACCTTGGAGTCTTAAATCAACAATACAAGCAGCCCAAAATGGTAATGCTTGGGCTTTTTTTGAGTTAAAACAGTATAACGAAGATTGGCTCAAATATGATAATGATGCAATGGTTCAATTTATAAGCGAATATATAGACCAATATAGTCGCTATTGTGTTGCACTTAACAAAAGATTAAAGTCTTACAATAAACCAGATAAACAACAGATATTAGAGCGATATGAGGAGTATTGTGTTAGACTTAAAGACTCATGTGATAATCCAAAGCGAAGTGAAATGCTTCCATGCAGTGCTGAGTAGGTCAATAAAGATAATGTTTGCTGTTTTAAAAATGAAAAATTCACCCTTATAAAAAGGGTGAATTAAAAAACTTACTCAACTTCAGCGTCGATTACATCATCATCTTTTTTTGTATTTTTTGCACTATTCTCTTTTTTAGTTTCATCTTTTTTGTACATTGCTTCAGCCAATTTATGACTTACTTCAGTTAAATTTTTAACTTTAGTGTCAATCTCATCTTTTGTTACATTTTCATTTTTAAGCACCTCTTTTAGCTCGTTTAACGCTTTTTCGATATTCGCTCTATCTTCGTTAGGAACATTCTCTTTAAGCTCATTCATTGATTTTTCTGTTTGATGAACAAGAGCTTCTGCACTATTTTTCGCATCAACTAACTCTTTTCTTTTTTTATCCTCTTCTTTGTGCAACTCAGCATCTTTTACCATTTTCTCTATCTCTTTTTCATCAAGTCCTGAACTGCCTGTAATTTTTATCTCTTGTGCTTTTCCACTTGCTTTATCTTTTGCTGAAACAGTTAAAATTCCATTTGCATCAATGTCAAATGTTACTTCAATTTGTGGAATTCCTCTTGGAGCAGCCGGAATTCCTTCGAGGTTGAATTGACCTAAAGATTTGTTATCTTTTGCAAACTCTCTCTCTCCTTGAAGAACATGAATCGTAACTGCTGGTTGGTTATCCTCAGCTGTTGAAAAAGTTTGTGCTTTTTTAGCAGGGATTGTCGTTCCTTTATCTATAAGTCTTGTCATAACCCCACCAAGAGTTTCGATTCCAAGACTTAAAGGCGTTACATCAAGCAAAAGCACATCTTTGACATCGCCTTTTATAACAGCACCTTGAATTGCAGCTCCAACAGCAACAACCTCATCTGG
>JAIRQK010000041.1 GCA_031256525.1 Campylobacteraceae bacterium | reverse complement strand
TTTTGAACCGACAAATGTCCAGCATGAAACGAAAGAGAACATTTTTGAAGCATTTAGCGATAACGCTTCAGTAGAAAAAGCAGAAAAAAGTGTCCACTCTAACTCCACGAACAATAATGATAGTTTTGTTAAAGCACCAACATCAAATACAGATGTTTTTTCTATCAATAGTGACCTAAACTTAACAAATAATAGCACAACAAACGATGTAAAATTAGATAAATTTGAAAATATTAATGAAAGTAGCTTTAGTTTAGATTTTGGTAGTCAGACAATGAATTTAAATACAGACAGTGATTTTACACAAAAAGAGAGTAAAGATTCTGCTGATGACTTTACGATATCCTTTGGAAATAGTGATAGTGTATTTTTATCCAACTCAAACATCGAAGATATTGTAAACAAAAATGAAATTAAAGTTGAAGCGATTGTTGATGGTTTGGTGCAAGATTATGGGTTTGAAAAAGAGAAAGTAAAAGGGTATTTCAACGACTATTCTTCATTTGCATCTGAAGAGTTTTTAAAATTGGATAGACATTTAGAGCACGAAGATAATGAGTTGCTAAATGCAGAAATCGTAAAATTAATAGGCATAAGCAATATTTTAAAACTTGAAGATGTAGTCAAAAAATTGACCGAATTAAAACTTGCTAGTTCATTTGATAAAAAGAAAAAAATTATAAGTGATATAAAAACAAACATTAATGATTTAGCTAATAAACTAAAAGGATAACCCAACTATGAGAACAGAAAACACATTAAAACTGATAAGTTTGATCCCACTGTTAATACTATTTTCTTTCTCTTCTTATTATCTCTATTTATCATTTGATAACTATAGAAATGTTGCTACTCTCAATAGCAATATGAAGGAAAATAATTTACTTGGCGAACTATTAGTTGCTTTAGCAGCAGAGAGAGGGTTAAGCAATACTTATGTATCAAGTAATGGTGTAATAGGTAGTGATATGTTAGCTGCTAAAGGAAGAGCACCAACTGATAAAGCATATGATGCATTAAAAGCATATCATAGAGCCAATCCAAAAGCTTTAGAAACCAAAACCTCTGCTATTGTTAACAACTTAGACAACTTAGCATCTATGAGAGAGAGGATTGATAGCCTGAGTATAGATGCGAACGATATGTTTTTCAATTACTACTCTGTGATAATTTCTCTCATTTTAGAAAGAATGAAAGAGAGCACATTTAAAGTTGCTGCAAATAGTCAAATAACATCACTAAATATCGCATTAGCATCATCATTTAACGATATCGAATTTAATGGACAAGAACGTGGTTTTATATCGGGTCTTCTTGGTCTTTACAAACCTATATCTCCGGAAAATTTGGAGATGTGGATAAGCATAGCATCTAAAACAAACACTCTATCTGCTATTGCTGTTAGACCTGAAGAGACACAACAAAAGATAGATAGTTTAGTTAATAAGCCAGATAGTCAAAGAATCATTAACGATATTGAGCAAGTAAAAGCAGAGATAATGTTAGTAGCCCAAACTGGAGAGTTTTTAATTGACCCAACCGTTTGGTTTACTATGATGTCCAACAAGATAGAGATTATCACAGGCATTACGTCAATTATAAAAGATTCACTAAAAGTAGAAGTGGACAATTTTTTCAAACTTACTATAATTCAACTTGCAGTTGCTGTTTCAGTTTGGTTGATTTCGTTTATTCTACTTATTATTGGTTACATTATGAGTAAAAATATAAATAAAAACATCCTAGAGCTTGGAAAAGTTTTCACTAGAGTTGAAGAACTTGCTGGAACAAAAGAGAAACTTGACTTGCGTACTTCAAAAGATACAACCAAGGCGTATGGGATTATAGATAAGGCTTTAGAGAGTATTGCTGAAGAGAAACGAAAAGCCGAAGATGCAAGTTATGCAAAAAGTATATTTTTGGCTAATATGTCCCATGAGATAAGAACTCCGTTAAATGGTATTATTGGATTTACTGAATTGCTGAAAAATACAGATCTTGATGGTGAAAAGTTAGAGTTTCTTGAGGTTATCGAGAAGAGTTCTGAAAACTTGCTTGATATCATTAATAATGTTCTTGACTTATCAAAAATCGAAAGCAACAAAGTTGAAATTGATGAAATTCCATTTTTGCCTATTCCAGAATTTGAAAACGCTATTGAAGTTTATGGACCAAAAGCTACAGAAAAGAATATTCAGCTAACCTCTTATATTCATCCGGGCTTGACAGATTATTTGAAAGGTGATATTACAAAAATAAAAGAGGTTATCATTAACCTTCTAAGTAATGCTGTTAAATTTACCCCACAAAATGGCTCTATTAATGTTGTTATCGATAGAGGCACTTCGGTAAAACGAGGATATGCAAATGTTATCTTTAGCGTTGAAGATACTGGTATCGGAATACAAGAGTCAAAAATAGGAGAGATTTTTAACGCATTTTCACAAGCAGATTCTACTATCACGAGAAAGTATGGTGGAACAGGTCTTGGTCTTACTATTTCATCTCAATATGTCGCTCTTATGGGAGGCAAATTACAGGTTGAAAGTAAAGAAGGCAGAGGAAGTAAATTCTATTTTGCTATTGATTTGATAGAGACGCCTTCAAGTGAAATAAGACTACAAAACAGGTACTCTCATTTTGTTTGTGCTATGCTTTCAGTGCCTGGCAGTAAGAAAAATCATGAAAAAATTATAAAAACATACTTAGAGTATTTTGGAGCAACAGTTAGAAGTTTTACAAAATTTGATGAATTAAAAGACCTGATATACAAATCTGGTGTTAACTCTGTTATTGTCAATTTAGAAAACTTATCTGCTGAAGATATAAAAGAGTACAAAAAGATAAAACTACCAATCTTAACCGTACTAAAACCACAGGATCAAAAAAGAATTGAAGAAATTATGACTCAGTATGTTTCAATTATGTTTGAACCTATAAATATAACAAAATTGGTGAAATTTTTGGATCAAGGTAGGGATTTAATACCAAAAGACTTAAAGGCTCAAGCACCACAGCCTACTCAACCACAAGCAACAGAGGCTGAGCCAAAGTTAGAAACACCAACGATATTTGATAAATTAGACAAGCCTGAAGAGAAAACAAAGACAAAAACAACAAAAAAAGTGGAGGTTGTAGAGATGATTGATCCAGTAGGTAAGCCAAAAATACAAGAGTTTGCAAATTCTGATATGACAATAAAGCCAAAAATAGAACCTGTTATGACGCCAACGATATCTGTAGATGTACCGGTTGGTTTGAAAGGCGAAGCTAATGTTATTACTCCTGCTGTGGCAATAAAACCGCAAGTAGAGCCTGCTATCGCACCAAAAGTATCGGTAGATATGCCGGTTGGTTTGAAAGGTGAAACTAATATTATTGCTCCTGTTGCTCCTAATACAGGTAATGCTTTCTATAAAGTTCCAGCCGATAAATTGGAAAATAACACAAAGTTTAGTGCAAGGGTTTTGGTTGCTGAAGATAATGAGATCAACCAAAAATTAATCAAAAGAACATTAGAGGATATAGGATTAGAGATTGTTACTGCAGCAAATGGTCTTTTGGCATTTGAAGAGAGACAAAAAGGTGGATATGATATAGTCTTTATGGATATTGCTATGCCGGTTATGGACGGGGTTGAGGCGACTCATAAAATTTTACAATACGAAAAGAAACATAATATGACGCATGTTCCAATTGTGGCAATTACCGCAAATGCTCTAAAGGGTGATAGAGAAAAATTTATGAGCGAAGGACTTGATGAGTATGTAACTAAACCTATCAAAAAAGATAGCATTTTAAGAGTTCTTAATATGTTTATACCTCATAAAGCAGTTAGAGATGAGAAGTTAGAACAAGAGTTGGCGAAAAAATTCTCATCTATTATCCAAGAAGATGAACCTGTTAGCAATACAGTACCTGCCGAAAGCAACAATGTTGTTGAGCCTGAAAAGGTGCAAAATGAGAGTATTGAACAAAGCAAGGCAAAACCAACAAAAGATATACTCGTATGCAAAAAGAGCTCTTTAGAAACTAGAGTATTTGCTGATATGGTGAAAAAAATAAATGGTTCTGTTGATTCGGCTACTTCTATTGAAGATTTTAAAGAGCTTATCCAATCAACTGATTACAAACTTATATTGATTGATAAAGAAGTTACTATTGAGCCATCGTTAAAGTCTATTATTACATCTATAAAAAACAGCAATGGCAATACAAAAGTAGCACTTTTTTATGAGCTTGACAAGCCTTCAAGCATGTTTGATGGTTTAGCTGATGTTATTAGTCACAATATAGCAACAAGAGTACAACTCCAAGAGTTGATAGCAAAATACTTATAAGCATAAAGAGGTATAAAAATAATGGCAAAAAAGTTAAAAGTTTTATCAGTAGATGATGACCTGATAAATTTAAAGTTAATAAATATTATGCTCAAAAAAAATCAAAATATTGATTCGGTAGTAGAAGCAAAAAATGGGTTAGAGGCATTAGAGATATTAAAAGGATCATACGATATTGACATCATTTTATTGGATATCAAGATGCCAATTATGAATGGTATAGAGTTTTTGACAAATGTTGGCACAAACGACAAGCTAAAAAATATCCCGGTGGTAGTCCTCACAACCGATGAAACAAAAAAATATGAGGCATTGGAGAGAGGTGCTTATGATTTTCTAGTTAAGCCGATTAGAGAGCACGAACTTTTTGATAAAATTCAAAAAATCTATCAGCTATTATCGTAAGTAGCTCTTATACTATCAAGAAGATTTAAAATCTCTGTTTTGTTTGATATGTAGCTGAGTTTGTTTGAGACTAAATGGGCAGTTGAACTGCCTATTGTCTCTACCACTTTCAGTCCATTCTGTCTCATTGTATCGCCAGTCTCTACTAAGTCTACCATAGCATCGGCCAATCCAACAATTGGTGCAAGTTCTATTGACCCATACAACTTTATTATATCAACAGATATAGCTTTTGATGAGAAATATTGTCTTGTTATATTCTCCATTTTTGTCGCAACTTTAATTTCTGGCAACATATAGTTTATCTCTTTGTCGTTTGGTATGCCTATACAAATATCACATCTACCTATTTTCAAATCAAGAAGTTTTATAAGAGCGGTACAATCTTTTTCTGCTAACACATCAAAGCCCAATATCCCTA
>JAIRQK010000011.1 GCA_031256525.1 Campylobacteraceae bacterium | reverse complement strand
ATCGTGAAAATTTCTGTTTTGAAACTCTTTTTCAGAATTTTCATCAAAACTCTCCTTTAAAAGTTTTTTCCGTTTTTCACCATTTATATTTTTAAGACTTTCTATAAACTCTTTATATTGATGCCAACTTCTGCCCACATCTTCTGCTAAATATTTATGTGGTATTTTGTCTTTTTTTTGTTGATTATGAATACTTAGACATAAAACTTTATTCGATCTTGAATTATCCCAAGAACGTGAATATGGCAATATATGATCAACTTCACAAAAACCATCTATTAGCAGATTGTCTATACTTATTGGCTTTTTATCTGAGTAAATGCAATATCCACCTTGCTCTTTCCAAAGAGCAAATTTTTCTAACTCTCTGCTTGTTGGTTGTCTGTCAGGAAATTTTTCCTTAAAATCTTCAATTAACCCCTGCTTGTTTTCATAATTCTCTTTTTGTTTTTTTTCTATCTCTTTTCTATCTTGAAATGATTTTTTTACCTCACGCGAAAGCTCTATATGAATTTCATCTAAACTACCATATTTTCTAATGACTGCATTTATAACTTTTCTTGTTTGAGAAATTGCTCGTTTAACCACTGGATTTGTAAGTTCATTTTTCTCATCATCGTTTAAGTCTCTTAAAAACTTCTCTTTTGTCCCATTTTTTACTTCACCATACACTATCTTTACGGCCTCATCATATCTTTTGCCCTCATACATAATTGGCAATAGTTTTTCTATAGCTTTTACACTTAAATTATTATATTTACTAAAATTTATATCTTTTAATAGAGCGTCTATAAGAATGTTTTTCTCCTCATTTGTCAAACTTGGAAAAGACAATTTTTCAAGCTCTTTTTTTATCAACTCCTCATCTTTATTTGCTGAAAAAATAGTAGCAATATTGTTTAATAACTCTTTATCTCTTGAAATATTGTGCCAACATGTTTTTGAGAGAGTTTTTTCTGTTATTTTTTTAAGCGAATGAAATCCATTAAACTCATTTTTAAACTTTTCATTCTTTTCCACATCAACAACTTCACCGGTTTTTTCATCATAGTAGTTTAAGCCTTTAAATTTTATATCATCATCTAAATTTATAGTTGTTCTTATTAGTTTAAATGTTGGTTTTTCTCTATCTTGGCAAAGTTCCATAAGCTTTTGAAGTTCATCTTTAGAAAAATACCTCTCATCCATATTTGGCAAAATAAGTTTTGTGTTTATAAGTTTACTAAGAGTTACGAACTCCTCAGCACTATATGAGCGTTTTGGGGCTCTTTTTTCACCCTTTTCTAAGGTGCATTTTCCTACCATTTTCTCAATAGATTTTAATGGATTTTGTTTGAAAGCTATCTCTTTGTATTCGTTTTCAAATTCGTTATTTGCTTTTTTGTTTTGTAGCTCTCTTTGTTTTTGAAAAATTATAGTTACTTCATCTTCAAGCATTTCACGAGATATGCTATGCGAATAGTTTTCAGGTTTATTTCTTCTAATGCCTGTATCTTTTGTACTTTCATATATAGCTTGTCCTATGGTTATATAATTTTCCAATAGTTGTTTATTTTGTTTTATCGCCGCTAATACTACCTGTTTTTCTTTGTTTTGATCTTTTTCATCATAACTTTTTCTGTTTGATTTATATCCTCTATGTTTAGCTATATGCGTTAAAACTCTTGCAAACTCCTCATCATTTAAAGCTCTCTTTAGTCCATCACTACGAAGTTGCCAAACATCTATTTTTTTGACTTTTTTAATAAAAATATTTTCATCTTCTTTTAGCTCTTCAAGCGGTATATCAAGATATTTTTCAAAAAGCTTTTTCACATGATTTAATCTAACTCTTTTTCTCTTTAATACTCGCCTTAACCCTCTTGCCTCACGCCTTGGAAGAGCTAATGATGAACCATTTTTTGGATTTTCAGCTTTAGTAAAAATACGTACACCAACTTGCAATATTTCAGATTTGTTCCTATCGCTATCATCTCTTGATATGACAGACCAACCTACACTTCCTATGCCTATATCTAATCCTAAAACTTTCTTTGACATTTACTCTCCTTTATGTTATAATAGCCGTTATAATTGTAGCATATTTTAGGAAGATAGGTTGCTATAATAATCGGTTTTTGAAAGTTATCCGAGTCAAGTTCTAACTTTTTAAGTTATCTTGTTAAAATAACTTTCACTCTTCTTGATACAGATTTAGTATAAAAATCCAGCTTTTAACAATGCGTTTTTTGCACTATTTTTCTGAGCGTGAGGTTCGTAGCACCATTTTGGAGCAAGTAAACTATCATTTGGTACTCCAGCAGTAATTCGTTGCAAAACAATATCTTTTGGCATCATTTGTACAGCTTTAACCAAAATATCAAGATATTTTTCCTCGCTCATTGGGGTGAAGTTCCCACTTTTATACTCATTTGCAAGTCTTGTATTTTTAGTTATATAGAGTGGATGAATTTTGATAGAGTTTACATGCAAATCACAAAGCAATTTAAAGCTATTTAACATCATCTCCTCTGTCTCATTTGGCAAACCAAAAATAACATGAACACAAACATTAAGTCCGTACTCTTTCGTTTTCTCTATCCATTCAATAACATTTTCTATTGTGTGTCCACGGTTGATATATTCAAGAGTTTGATTGTATATTGATTGTACGCCATACTCAATCCAAACCTCTTTTCCTTCATCTTTTTTGATTTTTAAGTATCTTAAAACCTCTTCGCTCACGCAATCACTTCTAGTTCCAATACTAATTCCAATTGCATCTTCAAGCTCAAACGCCTTATCATAAAGTGCTTTCAGTGTTGAAAATGGAGCGTATGTATTCGTAAAAGACTGAAAATAGACTATAAATTTCTTTGCATTAAATTTTTTTGCGAGTTTTGTTTTTGTTTTTTTGTATTGGGACTCAAGTTGTAAAAGTTGTGAATTTAAATGTGGGTTGTCTTTTGTGTGTAAATTGAGTTTGAAACTACGTTGCTCTTTAGATATATTTGGACTAAAAGACTCATTTTCACAATATATACACCCGCCTTTTGCTATAGTTCCATCTATGTTTGGACATGTAAAACCCATAATAGATATCGGTGCTTTATAGACTTTTACTCCAAATTTTCTCTTAAAGTAACGGCCAATTGTTAATATTTCTTGCAAATCGTATCTACTTGATAAAGTAGTTGCCGTCAAAACTTACTAACGAATATTTTCTCTCATCGCCCAAACTTTTAACTAATGATTCAGTAGATAAAAAACTAAGCGAGTCCGCATTTATATACTCCATCACCTCATTTTCGCTCATATTTGCAGAGATTAACTCTTTGTAGCTTGGAGTGTCAATTCCATATTTACATGGATGTTTTATAGCTGGAGCTGCGATTCTCATATGTATCTCTTTTGCACCTGCACTTCTTAGGAGTTCAACTATTTTTTTAGATGTTGTGCCACGAACTATACTATCATCAATCACAACAATTCTCTTGCCTTTTAAGAGAGAAGATATTGGTGAGAGTTTCAGTTTAACTTTTAAATTTCTCATCTCTTGAGTTGGTTCAATAAATGTTCTTCCAATGTAGTGGTTTCTAACTATTGCATTTTCAAAAGGAATGCCACTTTTTTTTGCATAACCAAGTGCGGCTGCAACCCCGCTATCTGGAACAGGCACAACAAAATCAGCCTCAACTGGTGACTCTTCTGCTAAAGCCTCTCCCATTCGCTTTCTTGTTTCGTAAACATTTTTTCCCTCTACAACGCTATCTGGTCTTGCAAAATAGATATATTCAAATGCACAAATTCTTGAATCTGGCTCAAATAACTGAATGCTTTTAAATTTATCACTTCCATGTTCAAAAATTATCATCTCGCCAGGATTGACATCTCTTATAAATGTAGCACCAACAAGGTCAAAAGTGCATGTTTCACTTGCAACTATATATCCACCATCTTTTAAACGCCCTAAAGATAATGGTCTAACCCCATATCTATCTCTTATAGCAAACATTTTATGGCGAGATAGTATTAAAAAACAGTATGCACCTTTTATAGTAT
>JAIRQK010000009.1 GCA_031256525.1 Campylobacteraceae bacterium | reverse complement strand
GGCAGTAACTTCATCATACATTGCCGTACTTCCCTCTTCTGCAAAATTACCAAAACCATCAGCGTGAACTTTTGCCTCCGCAAAACCTGCTATCAAAAGAGGAATAATTGGTCTATTTGTGTAATATGGTGCATAAAGATTTTGTATAAATGAAGTAGGGCGACCTGTTACAAGTGATAACTCCACATCTTCCCAATCCATCTCACCAACATTATCAACTATCGCCCAGCCTTGAAGATAAGGCTTTTTATCAGACAAATTAAATCTATAAGTAGCTTTCCAAACAGGACTTGCAACAACATAGCTTAAAGCAACATCCCTCTTTTTATCGCCTGTGAGATGAATGTTGATATTTTTTATATTGCTATTTTTTGAGTTTAAAATGACCTCCAATGCCCTATTAAAATCATTAGTTATTTTTTTATCAGTAAAGCTATATGAAACGATTTCGCTAATTGGAATAACTTGTATTTTCTCTTTATTTAAAATGGAGAGTGTCGATTCTTCGGCAATTTCGCCATCTTTTCTAATTTTCTTTGTATTTGCTCCTATTATCTTCCCAACTGTCTCTTTTGATGTAAAAATTTTCACCTCCGCACCTCTAAGAGAGTTTAATATCTCGACAATTGATGGATTGTTTGAAATATTAACACTTAAGCTATTAAGTGTTCTTTGCAGAGTCTCTTCAGAAGAGTAGTTAATATATGGTGAATTTGTATTTGGGTCAGAAATAGAGATAGATTTTAATACATCATTTAAAGCAGCTGTTTCAAATGGTAACATTATGGTTGCAGGTGCGTTTAATTTTCCTTTGTGCTCAAAATATCCAACGCCTGAAGAGTAAAGGGTTACTTTTTTTATTGGAATCTCAGCGGTTTTTAATGAATCTGCATTTAGGCCCATAGTTGCTCCCCCTAAAAGTATGGTTGATAAAAATATTAGAGATTTTACTCTCATAGCCCATCTCCTTGTCTGTTTTTTTGTATGAAAGTTTTTAGTTAGCCGTAAAATAAAATAACAAAAATGTGTTATGTGGAGATTATATCCAAATATTTATTACAAAACTAACATAATTATTACTTTTGCTTAGATATAATTTTGTTATTCAAAAAAAGAAAAGATAGGAAAAAGTTAGAATATGAAAAACTATGAGACTAAGTATATATTTGTAACTGGTGGAGTTTTAAGTTCCCTTGGAAAAGGAATTGCAGCTGCAAGTATCGCGACTCTTCTAAAACATGTTGGATTGAAAGTAAGTATTTTAAAAGCTGACCCATATATAAATGTCGATCCCGGAACAATGAGTCCATTAGAGCATGGGGAAGTTTTTGTAACTGATGATGGAGCTGAGACGGACTTGGACTTAGGACATTATGAGAGATTTTTAGATGAAGATTTGTCCCAATTAAACAACTTTACAACGGGGAAAGTTTACTCAAGTGTTATAGAAAAAGAGAGACGCGGGGACTATCTTGGCAAAACCATACAGGTAATTCCTCACATTGTAGGAGAGATAGTTGATAGAATAAAAAAGGCTGGAAAGGGCAATGATATTTTAATTGTTGAAATTGGAGGGACCGTTGGAGATATAGAAGGGCTTCCATTTTTAGAGGCTATTAGAGCTTTAAGAAATGAAGTTGGAAGAAAAAGAGCTTACAATATCCACTTAACTTTAGTCCCTTTTATAAAGGTTGCTGGAGAGCTTAAAACAAAACCAACCCAACACTCAGTTCAAGAACTTAGACGCATAGGCATAGCACCCGATATGCTTATATGCAGAACGGAAATTTCCTTACCCAAAGAGCTAAGAGATAAAATAGCATTTTCGTGTGGTGTTGAAAAAAATAGCGTTATTGAATCAGTTGATGCTCCAACAATATACAAAGTTCCAATTAATTTTTTAAATGAAAATATTTTAACTCCAATTGCTGAAACTTTAGAGCTTGGTGAACTAAAGCCTGATATGAACAAGTGGAAAACACTCGTTAGAAGAGTGATTGAACCAAAAAAAGAGGTTACTATCGGTTTTGTTGGAAAATATATCGACCTAAAAGAGTCTTACAAATCTCTAACAGAAGCATTTGTGCATTCAGGTGCACATTTGGATACTAAAGTCAATTTAAAATGGATAGATAGCGAAGAGGTTGAAAGTAGCGGAGTAGATAAATATTTAAATGATGTTAATGGAGTCCTTGTTGCCGGAGGTTTTGGAAGTCGTGGCGTTGAAGGAAAGATAAAAACAATTAAATACGCAAGAGAAAAAAATATCCCATATCTTGGAATTTGTCTTGGTATGCAACTCTCGATGGTAGAGTTTGCAAGAAATGTACTTGGTGTTAAAGATGCAAACTCATCAGAATTTGAGCCAGAGTGCAAAAACCCAATAGTCTATTTAATCGATGAATTTAACGATGCGTCCGGACACAAACAAGTGAGAACAAAACAGAGTCCGCTTGGCGGAACAATGAGGCTTGGGGCTTATAAATGCAATGTAAAAGAGGGTTCCCTTTTGAAAAAAATCTACAACAATGAAACCCAAATAAAAGAGCGTCATCGTCATCGTTACGAAGCAAATCCAGTTTATAGAAAACAGTTTGAAGATGCTGGGCTTATCGTTTGTGGTGAATCAAACGGGCTTATTGAAGCAGTTGAACTTAAAAATCACCCTTGGTTTTTGGGTGTGCAATTTCACCCAGAATTTACTTCAAGACTTACAAATCCAAATAGGGTAATTTTGTCTTTTACTCAAGCTGCAGTGAAAAATAGTCAAAATGAATAAATTAGACAAAAATGCAGTTAGACAAATCTTAGAAAAAAGATTTGAAAATGACTGTCATACAAAACTATCTCTCATTCCATCACCATTTTTATTTAAGGATATGGAAAAGGCTGCAAATAGAGTAAAAGAGGCAATTAAAAATAGAGAAAAAATTGTTGTTGTTGGTGATTATGATGTTGATGGGGTCATCTCCTCTGTTATCTTAAGTGAATTTTTTGATGATATTGGAGTTTCTCATAGTGTCGAAATTCCAAATAGATTTTCTGATGGATATGGCTTAAATATAAATATTTTAGATAGGGTAAATGCTAATTTAATTATAACGGTTGATAATGGTATCTCTTCTGTTGAAGCAGCGGAAATTTGCAAAAAAAATGGGGTTGATTTGATTGTAACTGATCACCATACTCCTCCAGAAACTCTTCCTGATGCGTATGCAATAATAAACCCAAAACAAATCGGTTGTGGTTTTCCAAATCAAGAAATTTGTGGAGCACAAGTTGCATGGTATTTTATAGCGGCGATAAAAGAGACGTGTTCGCTAAATTATGACCTTGGAAAATTTTTAGACCTGCTTGCTATTGCGATAGTTGCGGATATGATGGAACTTTTAGATATTAACCGAACAATGGTAAAAAGTGGTATTAAACAACTAAAATCATCAAAAAGACCGGCTTTTGTTGCCATAAAAGAGGCTTTTAATAAAGAGCATTTAGAGAGTGATGATGTAGCCTATCTTATCTCGCCTTTGCTAAATAGCACAGGAAGAATGGAAGATGCGATGTTTTCCTTTCAGTTTTTAAAGTCAAAGTCAAAAATAGAAGCAAAAGCAAGACTTGAAGAGATAGTTGTGCTAAATAATCAAAGAAAGTTAGAAGAAAAAAATCTTTTTGATTTAAGTTTGTCTATTGTTAATGAAAATGATAGTGTGATAGTTGTTTGGGGCGAAGATTGGCATGAAGGAGTTGTTGGCGTAGTTGCTTCAAAACTTGTTAAAAAATTCAAAAAACCTTCAGTTGTTTTTTCCATAAATAAAGATAGGGCAAAAGGAAGTGCCAGAAGCATAAGTGATGTTGATATACTATCTTTAGTAAGCGAACAAAAAGAGCTACTTCTTGGGTATGGCGGACATTTTGGGGCAGCTGGTGTGCTTTTGGAAAAAGATAAATTAGAGCAGTTTAAAAAGCAGATAATTGAGTCTATGAATAACTATGCATACGATAGCAAAAAGATAGGCGGCGATATTTTAGGAGAGCTGTATCCTGAGGCTATTGATTTTGAGTTGTTGGAAATTTTAGATGAGTTTGAGCCATACGGACAGAAAAATCCAAAACCAACTTTTATACTAAAAAATATGCAGATAAAAGTAGAAAAAAATATAGGAAGAGAGTTAAAACACAAAAAACTTATTCTTCAAGCACAAAGCAGTAAAATTATCGAAGCGCTGTATTTTAATTGTGATGTTGATATCAAAAAAGATGAGGTAATTGATGTGGTTGTTAGTGTTTCAAAGAATAACTTTAGAGGGCTTATAACCCCACAAGTTGTTATAAAAGAGGTTTTACAAAGTATAAAATAGATGATATCAGTTAAGGAATTGTTTCTCTATTTAGCTTGAAAAAAACTATATTGTTTTGTGTATTAACTTCAAATATAAAATTTCCCCAAACACAACCATTTTCATTAACTTTTAGATGTTCCAAAAAACTACTTCGTCTTCTTCAAGATATCTAAAACTCCCATTTGATTCGTTTGAGTCTGTATTGTATTCTACTTTAATATCATAAGCTGATTCTGGCAAGATATTTGGTATCCAACCTGTCGTGATAACATCCGCTTTATTGGCATAATAAGCTGAGTGATTGTGTTTGGGCATAAGGAAATAAAACAAGAGCACATATAGTACGATACTAACCAATACTACAACAACTTTTTTCATTATTTAATCTCTAATCATAAATTTTACAATCCCATCTGTTTTTATCAGAAAGTTTGTCATTAAGAATAAGATTTTCAATATCAAGCAAACAGTCTCCGTCTGGTAAAAATTCTTGTCCACTTTTTTCGCATTTAAATGGCAACATATTGCTCTCCCAATATCATTTCAGTTCCAAATTATTATATTTTTGAAAAATATATAAATTTTCATTTTTGGTTTTTAGCCACTTTTCAATGTCCCACAAATTCTCTTTTTTTATATAATATTTATAATTTACCAACTTGTTTGATGATAAAATATCACCATTTTCTACCATTTTTTCAAGTTTTAAAATCTCGCTTTCGGCTAACTTAAATCTTTGTTTTGAGCAATAATCAAACACAACCCAAAACAACAAATACAAAGCACAAAACATAAGGGCAAAAATGTAAGATTTTTGGAATTTCATTGTTTTATCCACCTGCAACTCCTTGTCTCATAATCCCAACCACCAACACCATAATCAATACATTGTTCAATAAGCAAAAAATCAACTGGTTGCTCTTTGCCATATGTTATAAAAAAAGCAATCATAAACATCATATGAGCAGAAACTGCTAAAAATAATAAAACAATAAATATTTTTATGAATATTTTTACTATCCTTTGCATTATCATTTACTCTTTTAACCAAACGCCTTCGAAGAATTTATCGTATTGAAGTTTGAAGAAAACATGATGATAATCTGGTAACCAAAAATATTCATTTTTGTAAAAATATACTCTGTCCTGCACTTTTTCTTCTTTTGTGCAATCATAAACTTCAACTTCAAAGTTATTTATTGTTTTATTTGGTTGTTGTTCAAAGGTTTTGCAAATTTTTTCATTTCCAAAAACAAAAAACATTGCTTCTTTTGCTTGTTCTTCATTATCATATTTCCATATATGAGCATCTGGGAACATGCAACCATAACTATCTATAGGTATTCCGTGATAACTATAAGCAGAATTTTTATATGATGCCCAATGTGCTTTTGGTAAATCAATAATAAAATTTTTAGTTTCAATTTTTGATTGATTAAAGGTGTTTTTTTTAAATAAAAGTATGTTTAATGCAGAAGAGTATCCTTTTTTACTTTCATACCATTCATCAAATAGATAATAAGCTGTATCAATAATTGCAAGAGTGGCTAAAATAGCAATAATGCCAATGATTATCTTCTTTTTTTTATTTATATTTCTCCTTTTCCTCCAATTACTCTTATAT
>JAIRQK010000177.1 GCA_031256525.1 Campylobacteraceae bacterium | reverse complement strand
CATAACAGTTAGAAGTCGTCCAAGCATTCTCTTTTCACCCGGACTTCCATTGCCGATCATCTTTTCAATCTCATCAATTAATATTACATAGCTTTCGGTTAGACCTTGAGCTTTAGCATCTTTCGCACGTTTATCGAAGTATTCAAAAACGGTATTTAACTTATATATTGGTTCATTGCTCTCCATAATAAGTGACAGATTAAGCTGTACTAACTTACGCTTTAACTCTCCAGCAAAACATTTTACAAAAAATGTTTTGCCTGTTCCAGGTATTCCAGCTAGTAAAATAGCTTTGGCTCTATATCCATTCTTTTCCGCTTTGATGAGATTGTTTGTGAAGTTTTTAAGTAGCTGTGCTCCAGCAATGTTTGCCAGGCTATAACCACTATCAATCACCGACAATCCAAGGCGTTCTTCCATAGCCTGTGCATCGGAAACGCACGCAATTTTTTCATGTGATGTCAAGACCCCATATTTATTTGGTAAGTATTTCGTTACAAAGAGAGCCTTTAAGTTAGAGTTGTCTCCTATACTACTAGGACTATATGGTGCAATAAACCCTACTTCATTTTCAGCAATGTTTCCCTTTACTTCATCTATGGTCGGGAGAACATAGATTTTTTGAAGTTTGAATTGACTTTTTAGCCTTTCAAGTCCCTCGTTTGAATAGTAATATCGATCCTCTGCAATAAACCAATACATTTCTTGTTAACTCTTACTTTCTGGAATAATTACACTATGTTCAGCCACAATGTCCAAGAGCCATTTATCACCCTCTTCTTTAGCTAAAACGCATTTAATTTTTCCATTGGTATTTTGAAGTTTTGATGACATTCTTTTCAAATTCCTTGTCATTTGTCTTTAATAGAACACTCTTTTACAAAAATTCTATTTTTTTAGAACGTATCTTATCATAATTTTTCTTTAAAATCCAAAAAATATCTATTTATTCCTGCAAAAAGCCTATTTTAGCGTTCATTTAAATAAATATTTTTTTCATAATTTCACAACAATTCACTGTTTTTGTTTAAATAATTTTCAAGTTGTACATTTTTTTGAAGATAAATTTTCAATCTTTGCAGAAAACTTATTATTTGTTTCTACCAAAAATTCATTTTTTCTTTATTTAAAATTTGCCAAATTTATTTTTAAGCTTTTCGGTTATTAAATTAAATTTGTTTTGTTTATGGTCACAGTGTTTCTTAGAGTTTTTATCTAATATGCTTGCGATCAGAAATTGTATAATTTTAGACAATGGGCGAAACTTTCGCAAAAGTTAAGTTTTTAATGCAATAACATAGTTATGTTGTTGTACTACAAATTTTATAATAGCATAGAGCATAATTTATATGGAAGTACGATTTAATTTCTATCGTTTAACAAGTTTATGCTAAAATATGTTTCAGTTTTTCTATTTTTTCATAATATTTTATATACTTAAGAGTTTTTAACTTAAAAAAACTTTTAAATATATAAACAAACACAAAGGATAACAAATGAATTATACAGCAAACACACCAACAATAAAAACAATTAATTACAATGAAAGGATATAAGTTATGTTAAGTTTTTTTAACAAAATTTTCACAAACAATAAAAAGGATAAAAAAATGGCTTATGTAATTGAAGAGATATCTGAAGAGGATTATGAAAAATATAATCTTGATGAGGAGATGATATTTTCTAGTGCTAGTTATTGGGCAATAGATAGGAAAAGAGAAATTTGGCTTAGAGAACATCATGAAAACACAGATGGTGATTTTCCTGGAGAGGGCGAAATATTAAGTATAGAGTGGGGTTTTTACTATAATGGTTATTTGATATTTATAGAGATTGAACCGATAGAAACAAAATTTAATCACGAAAAAAAAGAGTTATACAAACATATTAGATTTATTAAAATGTATTGTCGTATTCCTAATGGAAAACTTTTTAAGTGTGAATTACCCAAAGAGCTTGAAGATAAAAAAGAGGAAATACTAAAAGAGTTTAAAAAAGCACTTGAAGAGTCTTGTGGTGACCCATATTTTGGACTTCGTAGGAAAGAGAAAGGTGAAACTTGTAGAGCAGACTTAGAGTATAATGGAAAGATAATATGATGACATTTAAACAAGCAAAAACAGCATTAAGAAAGTTGATAAATAGTCAAGAGTATAAAGATTTATCAGCAAAAGAGAAGCAACAAGAGATATTTAAAATATCAAAAAAAGTTAATGCAGATAGAGATGGAACAAAAACAGTTCTTTATAGTGGAAGTATAAATGGAAAAAGTGCTTGGGATATAGCTAAAGAAATGGCTAAAGATCCAAATGCAAGAATTGTTGATAAAACAGATGTTGGAAAGTTTTTAGGCTCAAAACCATTTAAAGATGCTATATACGCAACAGTAGATGTCGATTATGATACTTATGTAAAAAACGAGTTATCTCCAGAAAAAAGAGAAATCGCAGAAAACCTCAACAACCAACTAATCTACAATGGAAAAGATGGTTTTTGGGCAGAAGCCTCAAAAAGATTTGTCTCATCTGCAAAAGATGAAACCTTACTACTTATAGGAGAACCAAGAAGAGGAAAACTTGATAAAGATACAGTATTTTATCAAGTAGAATTTGAAGAAGTTGTAAAAAACAAAAACATAACAACGATAAATGGTATTGATAAGAGTAAATATTTAGACTTATTAAACTTTAATCAAGAAGAGGGTTTATTAACTTCTGACCAATTAAAAGCAGTTAAAGCAATTACCAAAGCAACTGAAAATGAAACTATCAATTTTAAAAAATTAAACTCTATGAGTGATATAGAATTGGATAAAGATATTAGAGACAAAATAAGAGAAGAGTATAGAGATAGACTTGAATTAAGAACACAAAATGCTATGGAACAACTTAGATTAATTGCAAAAAACAACATAAATAATAATAACCTAAACCTAAAAAACAGTACAATTAAAACCAAACCAAGAACAGTTGGTGTAAAACCAGATAGAAATAGTATAAACGAGATTAACACAAACATACAAAAGAATATAAACCAAAATAACTTAAAAATAGAAAACAATACAAGCGATAATAACACAAACATACAAAGCAACATGAATAATAACTCAAACATGCAAAACAATAAAAACAAAGAAAACACAAATATACAAACAAATACAAATAATATAGAAACACAAATAAAAACAATTGATACAAAACCAAACAAAGAGAGTAAAACTTCAACAGTGAGAAAGAGGAGATAGGGGGAAGTTGTAGTTTTTTTATATGTGAAACGGCATTAAAATTAAAATAAAACTTCTTTAAGTATTATTCTATCAAGCTTACAGCACTTTGTATTTCTCATTTCTAACTTTCATTTCATTTACTTTTTTATAAATTTCACATCAATTTTAGTGAAAATTTAATGTTTCTTCTGTTAAAATCCCCGCTTTGATTAATTTCGAAGGAGATATTTGTATGAAAAAAATATTGTTTATTCTACTCTTTTTAGCAATGAGTCTATTTGCTAAAATTGATATT
>JAIRQK010000152.1 GCA_031256525.1 Campylobacteraceae bacterium | reverse complement strand
CCTCTTCATCATCTTCTTCAAGCACTCTTGAAAATATGCCACTTATATCTGAAACTATTTCTCTTAGTACATCGTACTCCATTGCTGTTGCCATTTGTTACTCCTTAGCAATTTTATTAATATTGTGGTGCGTATTATAACTTAAATAAGTATAAATTCGGTGTTAATTAATATAATCTAATTTAGATATTGTTGTAAGTTCTATCATTAAAATTATTATGTATATTATTGGTTTTCTAAGTCTATTATAAAATTAGCTCCGATACCCTCTTTTGGCGAAATAATGCTGATTTTCCACTTCATTAGCCCACTTACACAAGAAGGAAGAAATAATTTAGCTTCATAAACTCCATCTAAATTTTTTACAAATTTTTTCTCAAAAAGCCCCATATTCATTTTAACTCCAACAACGCTAAGTAGTAGTTTATCATCACTAAACCCTTCAGTTTTGACCAAATATAGTAACTCTTTTTGTGAAAATAGTGGCTTATTTTCAATATTTAAAGTAATTGATTTGTTACTATCAAAATCAACACTACAGCTATCTGTGTGCAAATCGCAAGATGACAACATCTCTTTAAAAGCAATATCTTTTTGTCTTTGCTCATAAAACCTACCAGAACCAAAGTAGTAAATAAACGAAACTACCACCAAACAAAACAGAACCAAAACAACATATTTCACTTTTTGTAGCATTTTATCCCTTTTTGAAATCAAGTTAGTGATTATACAAACTCGCCACTTCTTAAACATTTAAACTATTGCGGATAAAACCATTTTGTAATATAATCACAAGATTAAAATTTAGCAAGGAGGGTAGATGAAAATAGAAGGCAAATATACCCAGATTGATGTAAAGATAGACAATATTGATGAAGCAACATATTCGCAGTTAGTTACAATTGCAAATTTAGAGTCATTTAAAGAAACTATTGTAAAAGTTATGCCTGATTGTCATGCTGGAAAAGGTTGTGTTGTTGGCTTTACCGCATATGCTAAAAACAGAATTATTCCAAATATAGTTGGTGTTGATATCTCTTGCACTGTTAGCTCAAGAAGGATAAGAGAGAGAGAGATAAATCTAAAAAAACTTGATGAAGTTATCAGAAAATATATCCCTTCAGGAATCAATGTTAGAAAAGAGGCTCACGCTTTTTCCCAAACAATCCAAAACGATATCGAGCAAGTTTGTAAAGATATCAATGATTTGGACAATTTTAAAAGACATCTTTTATCTTTAGGAACATTAGGTGGAGGAAACCACTACATTGAGCTAAATCAAGACGAAGAGGGATATTATTGGCTAACAATTCATTGTGGTTCAAGAAATTTTGGGCTACAAATTTGCAATTTTCACCAAAAAAAAGCAATGAGTTTAATAGGACAAAAAAAGGAAGAGATTTCAAACAGAAGAAAACTATTATCTACTTTAGAGGCTATCGAAAGGGAGAGTTTTAAAAAAGAGATTGATTTGGAGTTAAAAAAATATGACTTTGACAAGTCTCTCTCCTATTTAGAAGGTGATGACTTAAAAGAGTATATAAAACATATGAAAATAGCACAAAAGTTCGCCACACTAAACCACATTATCATAAGAGAAGAGATTTTGAAAAATATGAGCTTGACCTTTGATGAAGAGATTGTAACAAATCATAACTATATTGAGGAGTTAGATGACGGTTATATGATAAGAAAGGGAGCGATAAATGCCTCTTTAGGTAATTTAGTTATTATTCCATTTAATATGAGAGATGGCTCTTTCATCTGTAAAGGTAAAGGGAATAAAAATTGGAACAATTCAGCTCCTCATGGTGCTGGAAGAATTTTATCTAGAATGGCAGCTAAAAAAGAGATAACATTGGAAGAGTATAAAAAGAGTATGGAGGGGATATACTCAACCTCTGTTCATAGTTCAACTATTGACGAATCTCCTTTTGCCTATAAACCAAAAGAGTTGATTGTTGATGCTATGAAAGATAGTGTTGATGTAGTCCATGAGTTAAAAGTTATATACAACTTTAAAGCCTCCTAAGCAAAAAGTTATTTAAAGGAGAATATAGTGGAAGAGATAAAAAGAGAGATAAAAGAGTTTTTTAAAATTAGAGAGACTTTTTATGAGTTTTTTGATAAAAATTTACCAAAAGATAAAAGTGGTTTTGTTTTTGATTTTGATGCTGATACAAAACTTGATGCAAAAGAGTTGTACGAGCTTTTTTACAAATATGATTATCAAGCAAGAAAAGTTTTCGGCACAACAATAAATCACTTTAGCGAAAAAAAATAGATGTCATATATCCTTTTACATAGAGACAATTTACACTCAAATCTCGATTTGCTAAGCAAAAAGGTGGGTGGAATAGAGAAGATATTTGCGGTTTTAAAAGATAATGCCTACGGACATGGGCTTGAAATATTTGCCAAAGAGATAGCAAACTATGGAGTAAAAAGAGCCGTTGTAAGAGATATTGACGAGGCTTCAAAGATTAAAAATCTATTTCAAGAGATACTTATTCTCTCTGAAAAAGATGAGCAGATAAAGCCAGATAGCAAGTTTATCTTTACTGTCAACTCTATAAAAAGTCTTAAAAATACTCCAAAAAAGACAACTATAGCACTGAAAATCGATACTGGTATGCACAGAAATGGGATAGCTATAGATGAACTTGATAGAGCTTGTAAACTTATATCTGATAATGGTTTAAATCTGCACAGTATTTTTACCCATTTTAGAGCTTCTGATGAGCTTGGGAGTGAATTTTTTTGGCAAAAACAGAATTTCTTAAGTATAAAAACAAAATACAACGAACTAAAACATAAGTACAATTTGAAAAATACATTTTTTCATTCATGTAGCTCTTCTGCTCTTTTAAGAACAAAAGGTTTTGATGATGACTTTGCGAGAATCGGAATTGCTATGTATGGCTATGATACACTTCCTAATTCATTTGATAAGTCTCCACTAAAACCAGTACTTGAACTCTTTGCACAAAAAATATCACAGCGACATATAAAAGTTGGTGAAAGAGTTGGATATGGTGGCGTATATAGGGCAGATAAAGAGCATATATCATCTTTATATGATGTTGGTTATGGGGACGGGCTTTTTAGATATGTTAAAAATGGCGATTTGACAACTACAAATGGCTCAAAAATACTTGGAAAAACATCAATGGACAGTATCAGTATCCAAAGCGACTTAGAGGAAATTTCTATCTTTAACGACACAACTCTTTGGGCAAAACAATTTAACACTATAGTCTATGATATTCTTGTAAAGCTATCACCAAAAATAAAAAGGGAGTTTATATAAAACTCTCTTTTTATTGTTATTAATGCCTATCAATTTTGTATCAAAAAAAATTTACAGTAGATTTTGCTTATACTAAAGTTTTTCTAACATTTTTTTCTTCTGTTCCACAAACTCTTCTTCTGATAAAATACCTGCATCTTTTAACTTTGCAAGTTTCTCAATTTGTCCCAAAATGTCAGGTTGTGCACTAATAATAGATGGATTTTCTTTTGGCTTAGATAGTTTTTCTCGTACAAATTCAGCAAATTTTCTTGCTGAAACTTTATCGACTTGCCGTATTTTAGCAATATTTGAAGAAGTATGTATTGTGACTTCACCAGAAACAAAACCTGTTTCATACTCAATGGAGGTAATTTTATCAAGAGGAAAGTCTTCTACTTTTAAGCCATAAATAAATCCTTTATCAACAAAAATCAAACGATGGTTCGTAGAAACCAAAATTCCAAAATTGCTATTATATATACCAGTAATAAGATTATCTACATTTTCTGAAACAGATAAGATATTTGGTAGTTCTTTTATTTCTTTTTTTCCGAAAAACTGATTCTCTATTTGTAATGCTTCAATTTGTATCGCAATCTCTTCTGCACGCTTGTTCTTAATTTGCTCTTCTTCAATTCTAGCAACTAACTCTTGCGTCGCATTGTCTTTCGCATTTTGTAAAAGAACCTGTTCTATTTTATTTTGAGCAATCAGTTCTTGTATAGAGCTTTCTGTTTGCTCTTCAAACTTTATTTTTGGACTTATGGATTGTATTGTAGCTGTACAATAAACACATAATCTTCCCCCATCACCTAATTTCATTCCACCTATTTTATCTAACATTTTCAACTTTGCTGAACACAAACTACAAACTATCACAACCTTTTCCTTTTTTATCAAACTACTTTTGTACCATTACATTATTTATAAAGCTTCATTCTACGGCTACAAACATTAAATCTTGTTGCATACACACCTATAACCCGCATTTTACAATAATTTTCTTAAAAATCTCAATTTCTTATATCGATAATTTTGCCCTCTCTATATACCCTTACAGTATGCCATTTTGAATTAACACCACAGGTATTTTTAGTATACTCGCTATATGTGCATCTTTGGTGGTTGATAAAAAGTATAATATCTTTGTCCATTAATCCCATTGTATCTGCTGCTGTTTCAGGCATAATAGCTCTTACTTCCACTCCATAATGTCTGCCCATCTCCTCTTTTTTTTCGTTTGATGGCTCACCCGGGTGAAATCCTGCAATTAAACTTCTATCTATTTTCGCAAAATATGAGACACCATAATAGGTACTTTTACGATTTGTAGTTAAATCAACTGTATCTTCCATAACCCAATAGGCTCTACAAGCACCTATGCTATTTGCAAAAGATTGTATTTGACTCTGTACCGTACTTATCAACTCACCTCGCAAAGTCGAATGTCCAACTTCAACATTTCCCATTCTATACTCATCTTCAACCACTTCATCATAGCTAAACTGGCTTGATTCAAGTTTTATAACTTCACTTTTTGTACAAGGAGTAATGGCTCTTATTGTTGAATTATTTGGGCTAATGCCCTTGTATGATTGTGCAAATTTGCTATTAGGTGTTGTTGGGGTTTTCAGTTCTGACACACTACAACCGGTGATAAAAAAAATAGTAAAAATAAAAAATACCAAATTAATCGTTCTATTTATGCGTGAAGTGTGCTTTTTCATCTGCTTTCCCCTTATTTATAAAATGCAATTTTACTCAATATAGCTTAAATGAAAAAATATAGAGCTTTTAAAGTGGTATCCTGAATGCGATTCGAACGCATGACCTTCAGATTAGGAATCTGATGCTCTATCCAGCTGAGCTATCAGGACTTTTCTTGGATATAAAAAAAGCCCGAACAAATATTATCTGCTCGGGCTATTCTGTTTAAAAAAGAGGCATTAACCTTTTCTTTTTTTAATTATCTCTTCAGATACATTTTTTGGAACTTCTGTATAGTGGTCAAATTCCATAGTATATGTTGCACGACCTTGTGTTTGACTTCTAAGGTCAGTTGAGTAACCAAACATCGTTGCAAGTGGGCAAAATGCGTTAATTATTTTTAATCCACTTCTATCATCCATAGAATTAATTTGTCCACGACGACGATTTAAATCACCAATAACATCACCCATAAAATCTTCTGGAGTTTCAACTTCTACTTTCATAATTGGCTCTAAAATGATAGGATTTGCTTTTCTACAACCATCTTTAAAGCCCATTGATGCTGCAAGTTTAAATGCCATCTCTGATGAGTCAACTTCGTGATAGCTACCATCATAAAGCGAAACTTGAATATCTTCAACCGGATACCCAGCAAGAACACCGCTTTGCATAGCTTCTTGACAACCTTTATCAACCGCAGGTATATACTCTTTTGGTACAACACCGCCCTTAATATCATTAACAAACTTATATCCGCTTCCCGGCTCAAGTGGTTCTATTTTTAAGAATACATGTCCATATTGTCCTCTACCACCAGATTGCTTAGCATATTTATACTCTTGAGTAACACCATTTTTGATAGTCTCTCTATATGCAACTTGTGGTTGTCCAACCTCAGCATCAACTTTAAATTCTCTAAGCATTCTATCAACGATAATTTCAAGGTGTAACTC
>JAIRQK010000151.1 GCA_031256525.1 Campylobacteraceae bacterium | reverse complement strand
AAGAGGCTTGTAATAATTATGCTGTTATGTTAGCAACTGGACAAGGTGTAAAAGTTGATATAACAGGTGCAGCCGAACTGTATATAAAGTCTTGTGAACTTGGAGATGCTAACGCATGTTATAATGCTGGGTCTATTTTGATAAACTTTAGCGATACTTTAAGAAATTTTTTTGAGGTTGTAAAACTTTTTGAAAAAGCGTGTGAGCTTGGTAGTTCCGAGGGTTGTTATAATGCAGCAAATGTCTATGTAGGTGGAATTAATGTAAATATAGATATGGATAAGTCGGCCTACTATTTTAGAAGATCTTGTGAACTTTCAAACAATAATATGCAAGCGTGTTTGAATGCTGGAGTGATTGATTATGATAAAAATATAGAAAAATCAATAGCCTATTTTAAAAAGTCGTGCGACAAAAATAACTATCTTGGCTGTTATAATTTGGGCATTGCAAAAATAAAGATAGCAACAACAAAGGGTGAACTCAAAGAGGCTAAATCTATTTTAGAACTTGCATGTAAAAAAAATGAAGAGTTGGCTTGTTCTGCTTCTAAAGACATTCAAAGCGTTATAAATTTATTGCCTTAGAAGTGTTTTGATAGTAGCGACATCAGCACTACAAACATTGATGTCATTGGTGTGGAAATGGATTTGCGTTCCACTACTACTAAGAAAGTATATCATAAAAGCCCTTTTTTATAAAAGCTCTGGTCTAAATTCGAAGTGCATAGTGTCATAATGTTGCCATTTGCCTCCCCAGATAAATCCATGTTTTTCAAATATGTTTATAATTTTTTGAGGAATTTTATGCGTATTAACCGTTTCATTTTTCTCTTTATCCCACTGCCAATAGCGAGATTTTTCTGTATTTATATCTATTGCAATGCCAAATGAGTGCGTACTTAATTGATTTGTATCAGCCATCTCTCTATGGTTGTAAGTTCCTCCAATATTTTCCAAATATGGTAAAAACTCATTACCCAATTTATCCAGCTCATTTGATACTTTTTGTAACGCATCAGCTGCACCATTATTTTTGTTAAATAGATATTTTTTTCCTATTTTTTTTGGTAGCCAAACAACTTCAATTAGATTTTTTTCGATATCTTGTTTTGTGTTTCCATATATTTTTTTAAAAAACTTTTCATCTCTAAATCTCCCCGGATCGCTATTAAATGGTCCATTAACATTACCCTTTACATATGGAAATTTAAACATATCCTCTGCATCTGCATTTCTCATCAACTCATCGAGTGTTTTTTCTTCATTGTCATCAAAAATAAGAGTTGTGTTGTCTTTGAAATAGATAATATTATCCTCTATGTGCGAGATGTAATCACTATAAGAGATTCCAAGTTTTATGGCATATTTTTTGCTCTTTGTTAAACCTATGGTATTAAAGCCAGCTACCCTACTTATAAGCATATTATCTTTATCGATATGCTTTAAGTTTTTTCCTAAAAATAGATCAGATACAATGGACTTTCCAATAATCTCTCTTCCTCTTACACCATTTTTTATAGTTCTTATTCCCCAAATATTATGCAGAACAAGAGCATTGTCATCGTTATTTCCTACATAAAGCATTATGTGACCGGGAAAATAAATAAGCGAAAGATACGGAGTTGCATATTTTTTGATTAGTTCATCCTTCTCTCTATCTGCAAACTTTGATAAATCAAAAAAATCACCTATGTTTTTTTGTGATCCTGAGTTTCTTGGTAACCATACACCAAAAACGCTCATAAAGTCTTTTGTTAAAGCAGAACAATCTCTTTTTTCACCAATTCCACCCCATCCATAACTCTCTCCCTTTAGATTGTCAGCTACTTTTTGAATATTCTCTTCATTAAATTCTAAAGGAAAAGAGGAGGCGAATTTTTTTTCTATTTTGGTAGCTATTTTTTTAGAATTTTTATCCAAAATATAGGGATAAAAATATTGATTATCCTCATGAGTTATCGGCAAAACAATACCTGTTTTCACATTTATTATAGGTTGTTCATCTTTGTAAATTGGTGAGCCATCTTCTGTAATTACGATATGTTGTAAATTTTTTATGGCATCTAATTGTTGCTCATCTACCAATGCTAAATGTTCAGTTTTTATCCAGCCAGTTGCAAATGATGTTTCGACAAATGCCCAAGTTTTATCTTGTGAATAATTTAAGATATTAACTGGACTCATCAATGCAACATTGGAGTTTTGCAACAGATCAAACGGATAGCCGTTATTATGATATGAAACCCTAAATAGTGGTTTTTGTGTTGGAAAAACTCTCAAATTTGTGTTTTGTATGGTGATTGCATGTTCTATTGTCGTGTTATACTCTTCAAGGTTTGAAAAAGCAAGAATCTCATCAAACCATTTCTCCTCGTAAGGAGTTAAATCCTCCTGTAAAAGTCCCTTATTTTTTGTAAATTCGCTGTATCCCCAAAAAGATTCTGTATCGGTGTACATAGGAGACTTGTGTTTCCATGGTCTGTAGTGCAAGTTTAGATAATTATCAATATATCTATCTAAAAAACTACTTTTTCTCGCAACAGGTTCAAGGCTACTTTTCTCTTTTATTTCAGGTAATCTCTCTTGTGTACAAGCAACAAACAAAAGTACAACAAGTGATAAAAATATAAATCTCATATTTTTTAGTTTGCTGTAGCGTTTCCAGATGTCATAATGTATAAAAGCATAGCAAAAGCAACTACTATGATACCAAACCAAGTAAAAATATTCTCCTTATTAACCTCTTCATTATCGGTCAATACTTTTGTCTGTTTTGTTGGTGATTTCGTAGTTGAAATATCGTTTGGTTTAATATTTTTTGTAGATTTTCTATTTTTTGCCACTTTGTCCACTCCTCGTATTTAAAAAAATGTTTGTGTATAATACCAAAAATATAGTTAAAGGACAATTTTGGAAAAACTTGAAAAAGTTGAAAAAATACTTCAAACAAATCACACTTTTTTAACAGGTGGTGGTGGAGTTGGAAAGAGCTATCTAACTGAACAAATTATAAAAAGATATAAAGAACAAAATAGACAAGTTGTAACTTTGGGAAGTACGGGCATTAGTGCTGTTAATATTGGTGGACAGACGATACACTCTTTTTTTATTTTTGGAATTTGCCAAAACACAGAAGAGCTTATCCACCAAGATAAATATAATAAAAATCGCATAAAAGAGTTAAATAAGATATTGCATAATGTGGATTTGGTTGTGATTGATGAGGTATCGATGGTCTCATCTTTTTTAATGGAAATGATAAGATATAGGTTAAATAGTGCAGGTTTTTCTGGTAGGTTGTTATTTGTTGGGGACTTTTTTCAGCTTCCACCAGTGAATAATAAAAATAGTTTTAATTCTCTATTTGATGAAGTGTATGCATTTGAAAGTAGTGCATGGGGGAGTTTTTCTCCTATTATTTTAGAATTAAGCGTTTCAAAAAGAACTGATGATGTGGAATTTTTCTCAATTTTAAAAGATATAAGAGAGGGGAAATTGGCAACAAATATATTGGAATATCTATCAAGTCTTAGAAAAAATTTAGATGTTTATAATGATAATCCAACCATTTTGTTTGGTAGAAATGCTGAAGCAGATAGAATGAATAAAATAAAATTAAGCCAGATAGAGGGACAACAATTTATTTTAAAAGCAAAAATCAAGTATGATAAATCTCTAAATGAAAAAAAACTTGATAGTTGGAAAAAATCTTTGAGTGTTCCGTTGGAGTTGGAGATTAAAATTGGTGCAAATATTATATTTTGTACTAACAAATGGGGAAAATATTATAATGGTGAGCAAGGCGTAGTTAGAGATATAACAGATGAATATTTGTTAGTTGAAAAATATGATATGTTAGTTAAAGTTGAACCTCATGAATTTACGCTTAATGAAAGCATTATTGATGATGGTGTTATTAAAAACAGAGCTATAGCTTCTGTTTTACAGTATCCAGTTAAATTATCTTATGCAATAACAATTCACAAGTCGCAAAGTATGAGCATTCAAAATCTTGTTTGCAACATAGATAATATTTTTGAAACAAATCAGTTTTATGTCGCTATTTCAAGAGCAAAAAGTGCAAAAGGACTTTGTTTGGAGTATAATGGTCAAAATTTTTACTCTCATATAGAAAAATGTCTAATGGTTGATAATAAAGTCAAAAATTTTTATAAAAATGCTATTATTAAAAATATAGATTAGTAGTTAATGATATCATAATTTTGCGGTATTTTGATATCAAATACGCCACTATCAATGCTTTGATTTAAAACTGTGTTATAAAGCTCGATTACGACGCTATTTTCTAACTCATCTTTGTATGTTATCTTAATAGGCAAATCGCCCTTAAAAGAGATATAATATTTTATATCCATAATCTCTATCTCTACAATCTCATCTATTTTTTTCTTACTTAAAGCCTCGTTTAAAACTGAAGATAAGTCTGTTATTTGGTCTAAAGAGGTTACGATAGCTTGTTCTAAGTCAGGCTCAATGATAACAACTTTGACTTTAGAAAAAAATATCTGTTTTTTAAGTGGCTCAGTATAGTTCCAAAATGCTAAATTATCATTTTTTGTAGCGACAAAATTACCTTTATAGAGTAGAGTCATATTTTCATTGCTTGTAACAATTTGCGTAAAATCGCTTGATATGTTTTTAATTTCAGTTGCAAAAACAACTTTACACATAATGATAAAAATAAGTAAAAAACGCATAAAAAATCCTATTAAAAAGTTAATTTGTACTTTTATCTAATGTTAGGTAAAAGTATGATAAAATCTGCGGTTATTATAAAAGATAAAGGTAAATATATGGCATTTGGTTTTTTGGGGAATATATTTGGCACAAGAAATGATAGAGAGATAAAGAAATATTTAAAAACGGTTCAAAATATTAATGCATTAGAGCCTAAGTATAAAGAGATGAGCGATATTGAGTTGCAAACTATTTTTAACAGCTTGAAAGAAGAAGTTAGAGCGAATAGTAAAACTTTAGATGATGTGTTAGAAGATGTTTTTGCAATAACAAGAGAGGCAAGTGAGAGAACAACAGGAATGAGGCATTTTGATGTGCAAGTTACCGGAGGTCTTGTGCTTCATAGTGGAAATATTGCTGAAATGAAAACGGGTGAAGGTAAAACGCTTGTTGCAACTCTCCCAGTTGTATTAAATGCTATGGGCGGAAAAGGTGTGCATGTAGTTACTGTGAATGACTATTTGGCAAAACGCGATGCAGCAGATATGGGTAGAATTTATAATTTTTTAGGGCTAAGTGTAGGGGTAATTTTATCTGGCGAATATGATGAGAGAGTAAAAAAAGAGCAATATGATGCCGATATAACATATGGAACAAATAATGAATTTGGTTTTGACTATTTAAGAGATAATATGAAATACTCTTTGGAAGATAAAGTGCAACGAGGACATAATTTTGCGATTGTGGACGAGGTGGACTCTATTTTGATAGACGAAGCTAGAACACCACTTATCATATCCGGACCTGCTGGGAGAAAATTGGAGAATTATCAATCAGCCAATAATATCGCTAAAAAACTAAAAAGAGATGAAGATTTTACGGTTGATGAAAAAAATAGAACAATTTTAATGACTGAAGATGGAATAGCAAAAGCTGAAAAACTGTTTGATGTTGAAAATCTCTATAGTTTGGAAAATGCTATACTATCTCACCACTTGGATCAAGCACTGAAGGCCCACTATCTTTTTGAGAAAGATGTTCATTATATTGTCAAAGAGGAAAATATTGTCATCATTGATGAATTCACAGGAAGACAAAGTGAGGGAAGAAGATTTAGCGAAGGGCTTCATCAAGCATTAGAGGCAAAAGAGGGCGTTAAAATTCAAGAGGAGTCTCAAACTCTTGCTGATATAACTTTCCAAAACTACTTTAGATTTTATAATAAACTTGCTGGTATGACAGGAACTGCACAAACAGAGGCTTCTGAATTTTCGCAAATATACTCGCTTGATGTTTTGTCGATACCAACAAATGTTCTTGTTGTAAGAGAGGATATGAATGACTTGATTTACAAAAGCGAAAGAGAGAAATTTGACGCAGTTGTAAAAGAGATAATAGCGGCAAATAAAAAAGGACAGCCTATTTTAGTTGGTACTGCTTCTATTGAAAAAAGTGAATTTTTGCATGGGCTGCTTAAAAAAGCGAAGATCCCACATTCAGTATTAAATGCCAAAAACCACGAAAAAGAGGCTGAAATTATTGCAGAAGCCGGTGTTAAAGGAGCTGTTACTATTGCAACAAATATGGCTGGACGCGGTGTTGATATCAAAATAAATGATGAAGTTAAAGCTCTTGGTGGACTTTATGTTATAGGAACAGAAAGACACGAAAGTAGAAGAATTGACAATCAGCTTCGTGGTCGTTCTGGTCGTCAGGGAGATCCTGGTAGGAGTAGGTTTTATCTAAGTTTGGAAGATAATTTGCTTAGGATTTTTGGAAGTGATAGAATTCGCAGTATTATGGAGAGACTTGGCATTGAAGATGGTGAGAGCATAGAGTCAAGAATGGTAACGCGTGCAGTTGAGAATGCACAAAAGAAAGTCGAATCAATGCATTTTGAAGCAAGAAAACATCTTTTGGAGTATGATGATGTTGCCAACGAACAGAGAAAATCAATTTATAACTTTAGAAATGAGTTGTTAGATGAGCGTTTTGATATAGATACAAGAGTAAAAGAGATAAGAAAAGAGTATGTTCAAAATCTGCTTTTAAGAGCAGGGTTATCAGAGGGGTTAGAGCAAGAGGGCGATGAGATAGAGAGATTGGTAGCATATTTAAAAGAAGAGATAAACGAATATTTCGAGAATGGTGATTTTGATGGACTAACAAATGATGATATATTTGAAAAGTTAGTTAGTAAGTTAGAGCAAAACTATGATGTAAAAATGTCTGTTGTTGATAGTGCTCAAAGGCGAAATATTGAGAGGATTTTATATCTTCAAACACTTGATCAATCTTGGAGAGAACATCTATATCAAATGGATATATTAAAGACAGGTATAGGGCTTCGTGGATATAACCAAAGAGATCCATTGGTTGAATATAAAAAAGAGAGTTATGGACTCTTTATCGAGTTGGTTGCTCGTATAAAAAGTGATAGTTTTAGAAGACTTCATATTGTTCAATTAAGAGATGAAAGGCAAGAAGAAGAACGTCTTGCAATGCAGAGAATGATTGAAAAAATGCAAGAAGATGCTAACAGTGGAATGCAATTAAAGCATGGTGCTGAGGAAGTTAGTGCTAATGATGAGTCGATACAAAAAAAGACAGCGAGAAATGATCCTTGCCCTTGTGGAAGTGGAAAAAAATATAAGTTTTGTCATGGAAAAAGCGGTCCAAAAAAAGGTCTTTTAGCTTAAACTATGAATAATAAAAGTATCAGTTTTTTTTTAATAAAAAGATATCTAAGATTTGATAAAACTCAACCATTTACAACAGTAAGCACGATATTGGCTTTTTTGGGAGTCTGTTTGGGACTTGCTGTATTGATGGTAGCTATGGCTATAATGAATGGATTTAGTAAAGAGTTTGAGAGAAAACTTTTTACTATGAACTATCCACTAACTATCTACTCACTATATTCAAATCGTTTAGCAACTGAAAGTGATTTAGACTATTTGACATCTAAATTTCCAAATTTACTATTTAGTCCCTACATACAATCTCAAGCACTTATAAAAAGAGGTCAGAAGTTTGAAGGTGTAGTTGTTTTTGGGGTTGATTTTGATAA
>JAIRQK010000076.1 GCA_031256525.1 Campylobacteraceae bacterium | reverse complement strand
ATTAAAAATGAAAAAATTGAGACAACATTACAAAAAGCAAAAGAGCTTAGAGGATATGTTGAGAGACTTATTACTTGTGCAAAAAAAGGTGATTCTAATGCTCATAGAAGCGTTTTTGCAGCTTTACAAGATAAAGAGGCTACAAAAAAATTAGTTACAGAAATTGCACCAAAATATAGCGAAAGAAATGGCGGATACACTAGAATTGTAAAAGTTGGCTTAAGACGTGGCGATGCTGCTGAAATGGCTTATATAGAATTAGTGTAAAACATTAAAAATGAACCCTTTTTTTAGGGTTCATTCTACATTTTTAAATTTTAAAACACCACCCCCGAAAATATAGCACAGCTTTTATATAAAATAAATTTTCAACTATTTTATTGCTATTTTTAATAGCATATTGATATAATATTCACCTTTAAAATTTAGGAGATAAACTTATGTTGCCTTTTACAGATGAAGAACTCTATCCAGCGGTTGAACAATCTTTAAACAAAGTACGCCCAATGCTTATAAAAGATGGCGGAGATTTGAAGCTACTTGAAATTAAAAGTGGAGTAGTTTTTGTACAACTTCAAGGTGCATGTAATGGATGTAGTGCAAGTGGTCAGACACTGAAATTTGGCGTAGAAAGACAGCTAAAAATTGATATTCACCCACAAATAAGTGTTGTAAATATACCTATTGAACAAGACTAAATAGAAGACAGCTTTTTAGAAAAATAAAGGAGATAAAATGAAGATAGAAGTTAAAAATAGACCGTACAATTTTATCAGTGACAACACAAACGAGTTAGATGAAAATATCGCATTTGTCGAAACTTCTCAAAATAGTATTTATAAAAAAGAGACAAAGAGTAAAACGAAATATTTTCTAAATGTAAAAGAGTGTTTTGAAGTATTGAAAATTTATGATATAAAAATTGTTGGAATTACAGGAACAAACGGCAAAACCACAACGGCAGCAGCGATATATTCTATGCTTATTGATTTGGATTTTAAGGCAGCTTTACAAGGCACAAGAGGTTGTTTTATAAACGATAGAAGAGTTGATGAAAAGAGTTTAACAACACCATCAATTTTACATACACTTGATAACATAAAAAGAGCTTGTGAAGAGAAATGCGAATATTTCATAATGGAAGTAAGCTCTCATGCAATCGCACAAAATAGGATAGAAGAGCTAAATTTTGCACTCAAAGTTTTTACAAATATTTCGCAGGACCATCTCGATTTTCATAAAACTTTAGACGAATACATAAGAGTGAAAAATAGCTTTTTAAGCGATGAGAGTTTAAAACTTATAAACAAAGATGATACTTATGTAAAATACAATTTTAAAAATACATACACATACGCAATCACAGATAGTGCTACTTTCAAAATAGAGGCGTATTCTCTTAAAGATGGTATTGAGGCGGTGGGAAATTATGGAAGCAAAACCTTCTCTTTTTGTAGCTATTTGCAAGGAAAATTCAATCTTTACAATCTTTTAGCTGCTGTAGGTGCAGTGCATCTTTTGACGAAAAAAGAGTTCCCTTTGATAAATGAAGCGTTGCAAAACTTTAGCGGAGTAAGTGGACGCATGGAAGTAGTTAGTGAAACACCACTTGTTATAGTAGATTTTGCTCATACTCCTGATGGCATAGAAAAAGTTCTTGAAGCGATGAATCAGCATGAGCTTGTCGTTGTTTTTGGTGCGGGTGGAGATAGAGATAAAACAAAGCGTCCGCTAATGGGTAAAATTGCACAAAAATATGCAAAAAAACTCTACATTACGAGCGACAATCCAAGAAGTGAAGAGCCAGAGCAGATAATAGAAGATATTCTAAAAGGCGTTGTAAAAAACGAGAATATTTTTGTAAATGTTGATAGAAAAGAGAGTATTTTAGACGCACTTAAAAATTTAGACAAAAATGAAGTTTTGATGATTTTAGGAAAGGGTGATGAAGATTATCAAGAGATAAAAGGTACTAAATATCACTTCAGCGATAAAGAGTGTGCTAAAGAGTATTTGAAAATATAAATTTGGACTTTATATAGAAGAAAAACTCTTTATACTAAGGAAAAAATAGATAAAATATTTGTTCATTTTTTTTAAGGTATTAATTATGACATTTGAAATGCTTTATAGCAAAATCCATAGAGCCTCAGTTACAGATGCAAATTTAAACTATGAAGGCTCAATAACAATTGATAGAGAGCTTATAGATAGTGCAAAATTATTGGTTGGACAAAAAGTAGATGTGCTAAATATAAACAATGGCGAGAGATTTACAACTTATGTGATTGAAGGCAAAAGAGGAAGTGGGACAATTTGCATAAATGGTGCGGCTGCAAGAAAAGCCCAAGTAGATGATAAAGTTATTATTGTTGCTTATGCAAATATGACCGAAGAAGAGGCGGTCAATTTCAAACCGATAATTGTTTTGGTTGATGAGAAAAACAGAGAAGTAAAAAAGTAGGGGAGAGTCATGTTTGAAGGTATAGATTTTTCTAAAATGGGTGCAATGCTTGAAGAGGCACAAAGAAAAGCAAAAGAGATAGAAGAAGGGAACAAAAATAAGACCTTCATAGCAAAAAGCGGTGGTGGACTTTTGAGCGTTAGCGCAAATGGAGAGGGAGAGATTATTGATGTTACTATTGATGACTCTCTTTTAAGTGATAAAGATGCGATGCAGATACTTCTTATTAGTGCAATAAATGATTGTTTTAAAATGGTAGAAGAGAACAAAAAACTTGTAGCTTCACAAATGTTTGGAGGATTTGGTTCTCTTGATGGATTTAGATAAGCGGGGAAATTTATGTTAAAGCAGTTTGAAGATTTTTTAAAAAAAGAGCTTTATGAACCAAAAAGTTTTCACCCACATTTTCAAAAAGCTTATAAAGAGATGTTTGAGGCTGGTGGGAAGAGGTTCCGTCCACTACTTTTATTAACTGTTGTAAAAAATACAAATCCGCTTTTATTGCATCAAGCAATGTACGCTGCATTGGCATTAGAAATGATACATACCTATTCTCTTATTCATGATGATTTGCCAGCTATGGATAACGCAGAATTTAGACGAGAACACAAAACTTTACATGTAAAACATAACGAAACAACAGCAATTTTGGTTGGAGATGCACTTAATACTGATGCGTTTTTGATGATTGCCAATATGCCAATAGATGACAAAACTAAAGTAGAGCTTATCAAAACTTTATCGTATAATGCTGGAAGTTTTGGTATGGTCTTAGGTCAAGCAATTGATTGCGAATATGAAAACATAAAGTTAAATGCAGATGAACTATCTTTCTTGCATATAAACAAAACGGGAAAGCTTATTGCTGCAGCACTTAAAATGGGAGCAATAGTTGCAAATTTAGATAAAAATTTAGAAGATAAACTATATGAATTTGGTCTAAATTTGGGACTTTTATTTCAAATAAATGATGATATTATCGATGCTACTAAAAGTAGTTTTGAAGCTGGAAAACCAACAAATCGCGACACAAACAAAAACTCTTATGTAAACTTATACGGACTTCAAAGAGCCAAAGAGTTAAAAGATGAGATGA
>JAIRQK010000029.1 GCA_031256525.1 Campylobacteraceae bacterium | reverse complement strand
CTGAAATATTTTCTCTATTTTTATAGATTCTTTCATTAAACTTTAATATATGTGGTGATGTATAGTGTCCGACATTAAAACCATTTTGTTCAAGTATCAAAGTAAGATATCTGCCAGTACTTCCTTTGCCATTTGTCCCAACTATATGTACTGTTTTTGGTAGAGAAAAACTTGAAGAGATTTCACTAAAAATTTTCGGCATTTTCTCATAATCAATATCTTTATAATAAAGAGGTTTGCTCTTTAAGTACTCTTTCAAATTTTTCAAAATTAACTCTTACTCTTTATTATTTTGCAGTCCCTTTATAGCAACTACTGCTAAAAACTCATCAATAGCACTCTCAGAAGCAAACTTAATCGCCTCAAATCTTTTCGCATCAGAAATCACACTGTTTGCAACTATAGGAAAATCATATTCACCTTTTGTTGTTAGGCTACCTTTTGTTTTACTCTCTCTTATTTCATAATTGGTCTTTAAAGTAACTACAGTTCTGTACGAAATCACATATCCATTTATATCATAAGCTATTGCTTGAAATTTTGTGTTTAGAAGTGTTGTATACAAAACAGTATCAGCTAAATTTTTATCAACAATAACACTATTAAATCTATTCATAAGAGCAGAAGTTACAGCATCTCTAATTAAAACAGTGTTTTGCGGGTCAACTCTACTTATTTCAACCTCTACATAAACCCTCTCACCAATAACATTTTGAGCTAATTTTGCAGTTGGTGTATATCCGCAACCTACCAATAAAAAAGCAAACAAAAACGATATAGATATTTTTCTCATTTAACAACCAAGTTTACAAGTTTTTTCTCAATATATATCTCTTTTACGATACTAACGCCATCTAACCATTTTTCGACTGCTATTTTACCTTGAGTCAAAATCTCCTCTTTTGAAGCCTCAGAACTTATCTCAAACTCCGCCCTTCTCTTTCCATTTATGGTGACAGCCAATATCATCACGTTTGAGTTAAAAACAGTCTCATCAATTTTTATATCGTTATTTAAATTTTTACACGCAAAATATTTTTGACTAAGCTCAGTTGCAATGTGAGGAATGATTGGCTCTAAAATATTTAAAATTATAAAGTACCCCTCACTCCAAATGGTCTTATTGTTTTGATTACTCAAAGCGTTATGAGCTTCCATACAAGCGGCAATTACAACATTAAAAGCATAGCTACTATTTGCATATATATCGTTTGAACGCTTTAGTGCCTCGTATACTTTTTTCCTTGCATACTGCTCTTCTTTTGAGAGGTCTTCATGTTTAATTGTCGGTAATACATCTAAATTTACAACATTATCTATTTTATCACATAACCTTCTTATAAATTTATAAGCTCCTTCAACCGCACTATCATTCCATTCAAGCTCTTTTTGTGGAGGTGCAGCAAAAAGTATAAAAAGTCTCGCAGTATCAGCACCATATTTTTCTATAATGCTATCAGGGTCAACCGTGTTACCTTTTGATTTGCTCATTTTAGCACCATCTTTTAAAACCATACCTTGAGTAAGTAAATTTTTAAATGGCTCATCTATATTTTTGTCAATATAGTTTAAATCTCTTAAAACTTTTGTAAAAAATCTTGCATATAAAAGATGTAAAATTGCGTGTTCTATCCCACCAATATATTGATCAACACTCATCCAGTATTTAATGCCTTGCTTATCAAATGGAACATCTTCCCACATCTCTTTTTTGCATGTATATCTTAAAAAATACCAACTCGACTGAACAAATGTATCCATCGTATCGGTTTCTCTTATTGCTTCTTTATTGCATTTTGGACATTTAGTATATTTCCAAGTTGGATGAAAGTCTAATGGATTTCCTTCTCCTGTAATTACCACATCTTCTGGCAGAGTTATTGGCAAATTTTCAATCTTTTCAGAAACTGTGCCACAATCCTTGCAATAAATCATAGGAATTGGTGAACCCCAATATCTTTGACGGCTTATCCCCCAATCTCTGAGTTTATAATTTATCACTTTTTTACCTAAACTATTCTCTTCAAAAAAAATAGCTATTGCTTTTTTCGCAATTTCGCTTGTAAGTCCAGTAAACTCGCCAGAATTTACAAGCTCTCCATATTCAGTAAAAGATTTTGTTTTATCATAGTTATCATTTGGCAATAATGGTTTTATGCTCTGTTTTATGTTTAGCTTATATTTTGTTGCAAAATCAAAATCCCTTTCATCATGGGCTGGAACAGACATAACTGCTCCGCCGCCATACTCTACTAAAACAAAATTGGCAACCCAAACTGGAATTTTATCTTTTGTCAAGGGGTGAATTACATCTAAGCCTAAAGCAACACCCTCTTTTTCTGCACTCTGTTTTTCACGAGAACTTAATTTTTGCATCTCTTTAATTTTTTTACAGGTAGCGTTGTCTAAAAGATTGTTACTAATCATAAAATTGACTATCTCATGTTCAGGTGCAAGTGCTGAATATGTTACACCAAAAATCGTATCTGCTCTTGTTGTAAAAACTCTATATCCATTAAAAATATTGTTTAGCTTTTTTTTAGACTCATCTAAAAACAGAAACTCAAACTCTAAACCTTCACTTTTACCTATCCAATTTTCCTGCATTGTTAAAACTTGATTTGGCCAACCGCTTCGAAGCTCCTCGATTGAAGATAGTAGCTCTTCTGCGTATGAAGATATTTTCAGATAGTATCCGGGCATCTCTTTTTGCTCGACCTCATTTCCACATCTCCAACACTCTCCATCTTCAACTTGTTCATTTGCCAAAACTGTTTTACAACTATCACACCAATTAAGAATTGCATTTTTTTTGTAGACTAAACCATTATGATACATATCGATAAAAATAGCTTGTTCGTGCTTTGTGTAAACCTCATCACTTGTCGCAAATTCTCTATCTTGCGAAAATGAAAGCCCTAAAGAGACAAGCTCTTTTCTCATATATTCTATATTTTCATAAGTCCATTTTTTTGGATGTATCCCGTTTTTTATAGCTGCATTTTCTGCAGGCATACCAAAAGAGTCCCAACCAATCGGATGCAAAACATTAAAACCACTCTTTCTATAATATCTCGCAATAGCATCACTAATAGTATAATTTCTAACATGCCCCATATGAATGCGTCCACTTGGATATGGGAACATACTTAGTATATATTTTTTCGGTTTACTAAAATCTTCTACTGGCTCAAAAGCTCTATTATCACTCCAAAATTTTTGCCATTTTTTTTCAATATTTCGTGCATTATATTCCATAGTCTACTGTTTTCCTAAAACTCATCTCGTGCTTTAAACGACTCAACAACCACTAAAAACAGAGAAAAAATATTTGCTATTATTCCACCTATAGCTAAAGCAATCACCATTGTTAAATTTGAACTTAATTGCATAACGATAAACGCCGGTATAAGGTGCAAATCAGCAACAAGCGAACATGCAAAAATTTCAGCTGAGAGAATATTTCTAACGCCAATTTTCAAAAATGTTGATATTAAATTTACACTTGCTGCAATAAATAGAGCAATCTCATTATGTTCATACAAAAAACCAGCAGTTGTTGTTAAACTCATAAGAGCAAAAAATACATATACTACTTTTCCCCAATCCATCTTAGCTCCTTAAACGATGCCTTTTTCATACATAGAACGCATTCTCTCTTTTTCCAATTTTGCTTTCTCTTTTTTTGCTATATTTGCCTTATATGTTGTTATATCAAATTTAAGCCACTTAAGCAAAGGTGCAGCAATAAATACAGAGCTATATGTTCCTATGATAACACCTATAAAAAGTGTTAATGCAAAACCTTTTATAGACTCACCACCAAACACTAAAAGAGCAAAAATAACAAAAAGTGTTGTTAGAGATGTGAGAATTGTACGAGAAAGTGTTTTTGAAACAGAGAGGTCAATTATGTCTGCGAGACTACTACTCTTTGATTTTTTTATCTCATCTCTTATCCTATCAAATACAACAATCGTATCATTAAGTGAATAAGCTAAAAGTGTCAATACTGCCGCTAAAATCTCAAGATTTACATCAATTCTTAAAACTACGATTATGCCAAGTATAAGCAATACATCGTGAATTTCAGATATTATAGCAGCAATTCCAAATCTCCATTCAAACCTAATAGCAATGTATATCAAAATAACAATTAAAGAGATTATAATTGATGTAAGTCCTTTTTTTCTAAGCTCTGCACCAACTTTTGGTCCAACCATACCAATTTGTCTTATTTCAAATTCGCCAGTATCTTTTAAAAGTTCGTGCAATTTATCACCAACATCTTCTCCAAGAACTTCAGTACTTCCGGAAAATCTTATCGTTACCTCTTCTTTTGAGCCAAACTCAGTAACACTTGCTCCATGAAATAGTGGGTCTGAATTTGTAAGCGTTCTAATCTTTTCAATAGGTGCAGCCTCTTTATACTTTATCTTAGCATCAGTTCCACCAGCAAAATCAATTCCATAATTTAGCCCTTGAATAAAAAAAAGTGCAATTGCCATAATAGACAAAATAGCTGAAATAGCAATCATTAGATTGCTTAT
>JAIRQK010000020.1 GCA_031256525.1 Campylobacteraceae bacterium | reverse complement strand
TTGCTCTCACACCATTGACTAAAACTAAAGTTTTAGATGGATTTAGTCCTCTTATGTAAGCTGCAGAAACTTGACCAACTCCTCCATTTGAAGAGGTTGAAATGCCAGAAATTGAATTTAAAATTTGCGGGATTGTTTGAAAACCTTTTAATGCTATCTCTTCGCTCGTGATAACGCTAACAGGTTCTGTAGATTTGTCTGTTTGTGTTAAAGTTCTTGATGAACTAAACTCTTTTACCTTTTTCTTGGCTATAGCTGTGATATGAACCGCTTTAATCTCAGCATCTTCACTTTCGCCCTCTTTGTTACTTGCAAGTACATTTTGTACATCTTCATCGTTTGCTTTTACACTGCTAACTTCTGAAGCTAAAGTTATACTTGCACTACAAGCTAAAATAGCGGCTAAAGAGAAGTATTTGCCTCTGAATCCTTTCGTAAATTTCATAAATACTCCTTGTATAAAAAATATCTTTTATTGTATCTAAAATTATTTTTCAAGCCATATAAAAAGAGTGTAAATTAAAAATATTTTGCCTCTTTATTGTAGACAACTAAAGCCGTGGTTGTCTGTTCTGGGTGCATTTGAAAAGTTTCACTTAAAGTTATTCCAAACTCTTCAGGCTTTAAAAGGTCAAATATGTGTCTATTGTCGCTTAAACTTGGACAAGCCGGATATCCAAAAGAGTATCTACAACCTTGATATTTTTTCATTCGCACATCTTCTAAATTTGGTTTTTCATCACCTATTATGCCAAGTTCAATTCTTATCTGTTTATGCATCATCTCAGCCAATGCTTCTGCAAGTTCAACACTAACTCCATTTAACTCATAGTACTCTTTATATCTTCCCTCTTTATAAAGATTTGCACAAAATTCGCTAAACTTTTTTCCAACACTAACGCATGTAAAAGCAACAACATCTTTTTTATTGCTATGGAAAAAATCACTTATAGACCTGTGAGGACTCTTTTTTGTTCTTGGAAAATCGTAAACAATAATTGCATTTTTGTTGTCTAAATTTTCTTCATTGCAACATTTTTCATCAAAAATATAGAGCTTTGTATCCTCGCTTCGACAAGACCAATATCCATAAAGCATTGTTGGCTCAAATAGATTATTCTCTTCAACTATCTTTTTTACTTTTTCATATAGTGGCAGTAAAACTGTATTTAGCTGCTCCTCTTTCTCTTTTTTATTTAGCTTTTTTCCAGAGTATCCCCAACGTTTTGAAAACATAATTTTATGATTTATCCACTCATACGCTAAGTTTTTATCTTCAAGTTTAAACACTTTTCTTCCCCAAAATGGAGGTGTTGGCACTCTATCTTCTTTTGTTGGCAATATAATCTCTTTTGCTAAAATTTCTTCTATAACTTTCTCTTTTTGTATAGCTTGTTTTTGCTCTTTCGTATATTTGCTAAAATTGATATCATAATTTTTATTTTCAATTCTACTCATTGCGGTTATGCCCTCAAACGCATCTTTGCAGTAGAATATAGCTCCATCATAAAATGGTCTGCAAAACTCTTCAACAAAACCTTCATTAAGAGCTGCACCACCTAATATAATCGGAACATTTATGCCTTGTTGTTTCATCTCGATTAAATTGTCTCTCATAATTGCGGTTGATTTAACTAAAAGTCCGCTCATTCCAATAGCATCAGCATTATATTCTTTATACGCTTTGATAAAATCGCCAATTTCAGCTTTTATGCCAATATTTATCACTCTAAAACCATTATTTGCGAGAATAATATCAACTAAATTTTTCCCAACATCGTGAACATCGCCCTTTACAGTACCTATAACTATAGTTGTAGCACTCTTTTTTTCTTTTTTTGGCAAGTATGAATTTAGAAAATCGACACTTGCTTTCATAACTTCAGCTGATTGAAGCACGAATGGAAGCTGCATTTTCCCACTTCCAAACAGCTCACCAACCTCTTTCATAGCATTAATCAATATTTCGTTGATAATTATCTCTGGCTCTATCTCCTCTTTTGCAGACACCAAAAGTTTTAACATCATCTCTTTATCACCATCAATTAAAAATTTCGATATTCTCTCTTTTGTGGTTAAATTATCATTTTCATCGCTATTTTTACTCTCTTGTTTTTCACTATTGCTAAAGTGATTGATAAAATCAAATAGTGGTTTGTCTGTATTTGTTCTATTAAATAAGAGATTGTTGCATATTGTCAAATCTTCTTGAGTAATTTTATGAAGCGGTATAATGTTTTTAACATTAACTATAGCCATAGTAAGCCCAGCTTTAACGCAATGGTGCAGAAAAACAGAGTTTAGATACTCTCTTGCATTTTTATCAAGCCCAAAAGAGATATTTGAAACTCCAAGAACAAAACCAACTTCACTGTGCAGATTTGAAAACTCATTTATAGCTTCGATAGTCTCTATCGCAGCGGTGTAGTACTCGCTATTTCCGCTTCCTACTGTAAATGTGAGCATATCAAAAACCAAATCATACCCTCTAAAGCCGTGCTTTTTAGTTGCTAAATCATATATTCTTTGAGCTATTTGAATCTTCTGTTCTTTTGTCTTCGCCATTCCTTTTTCATCAATACACAAACAGACAAGTGCTGCTCCATATTGTTTTGCTAAAGAGCAAATTTTATGAAACTTCTCTTCGCCATCTTCTAAATTTACAGAGTTAATAATTGCACGTCCCGCGATATTCTTTAACGCAATTTCCAACGCCTCAATTTGAGTAGAGTCCGCCATAATAGGAAGTGAGACTTTGGTGTTATAATCGCTTATAACCCTTTTCATATCTTTGCTTTCATCTCTTCCAGCAAATCCAACACTGACATCAATAGCATGTGCCCCACTTCTTATCTGCTCATTTGCGATACCTAAAGCCTCTTCGAAACGCTCATTTAGCAAAAGCTCACGAAAAGCCTTTGAGCCTGTAGCATTGCTTCTCTCACCTACTAAAAATGGTGCTGGATTTTGTACTAAAGTTTTGCTTTCATAAAGCGAAGATATTGATGGTTCTATCTTTCCATTTGGTTTTTTTGGTCTTTTATCTTGTATCATTTTACTTAAGGCCAAAATGTGTTGTGGAGTTGTACCACAACACCCACCAAGAAAACTTACACCATCAATGTCCAAAAATCCACACTGTAACTTTGCAAACTCTTCTGGTCCCATAGGATAGTATGTATACCCTCCTCTATTTTGAGGAAGTCCAGCATTTGCGTGAATACTTATTGGTCTATTCCAAAGCGAACTTATAATTTTTAAATGTTTTTCTATCTGCTCTGGTCCTGTGCCACAGTTAAATCCCAACGAAAAAATATCAAAAGGCTCTAAAATCGTAACTATTGTACTCGCATCTGTTCCAATTAGCATTGTCCCAGATAGCTCAATGGTAACTGAGACCATTATAGGAATTTTCACATTTAAACTTTTACAGGCATCGCTTATAGCGTTTATTGCCGATTTTATCTGTAAAGGATCTTGTGCTGTTTCAACTAAAAAAATATCTGTATTTGCTCTAATTGCAGCCTTAGCACACAAAAGATAGCCTTCATACATCTCATCATATTCGATATGTTTTAAAGAGGGCAATTTTGTTCCCGGACCAAAAGAGGTAGCGACAAAACGAGGTTTATCTTTAAAATTATCACAAACATCTTTTGCTAACTTCACGCCTTTAAAACATAACTCATCTGCCATATCTTGAAGCTCATACTCTTTTAAAACCCACGGCATCGCCCCAAAAGTATTTGTTTTAATGATATCTGCACCAGCTTTTATATATGACTCATGAATTTTTTGTATCTCTTTTTGGGCAGTTTTATTTAAAAGCTCATTGCACCCTTCTGCATTTTCCCAAACGCTATTGTCAAGTTTAAAATTTTGTATTTGAGTACCCATAGCTCCATCTAAGATGAGTACTTTTTCTCGTGATATTTTTTCAAAAAGGGACATTTTTTTCCTAAAAAACAAAATAAAAAGCTATTTTATCAAATTTATCCATTTTTTATGCGATAAGCCTGAACAAGGTTGAAACATAATTCGCAAATCATAAGCAATTTCCATGGATCTATAACATCTAAAAATCTCGTATTTTCATCCATTGCTTCAAAATCAACAAAACAATCAAATCCATAAAGAGTATAAGGCGAAATTGGAAAATCTTGTGCATAGTAAAAGCTAAAATTTATTTGTGGGTTGCGTCTCATCCTAAATATTCGCCTTTTTGTCCCGTCATAATCTTTAAAGCTAAGTTTGATTTCTGAATGAATGTTGTGCGAAAGCACATTTCTTATAAAACACAAAATATCATAAAAATCTTCAAACCTCTTCTCTCCCAAAATTTCAAACATATAATCTCTAAAATTTCCTTCAAGCCTTAAAGCCTCAACTGTTGCCATACAAATACCGCGTATTGCGTTAAACTCCACAAAATATTCAAACAGACCAATCTCATCAGATGGCTTATTTAGCACATCTTGCAACACCTCTAAAACAAATCTTGAGTGGAGTTTATAAGATGGCAAATTGTCCCTTTTTATCACAACATCTTCGACTTTATGGGAAAAATCCTCTTTTTTTATCAGTTTTGCAAAAAACTCACCCACATGCAAAAAATAAAAATTTTGCTCAACTAATAACAATGCGTCCTCTATCAGTTCATCGATATCTTCCATTTTACGCCTCTTTTTGATACTCTTTATGATTTTGCTTTCTTGCATATCTTATAAGTTGTCTACATAAAGTTATCTCTTTTTCTTTGAAGTTTTCTTTCTCGAACATTTGAAAATATAACTCTTTTGCAGTATAAGGAGCCAAAACAAAACCTCTTGCTCCATGCCCTGTGTGTAACCACAAATTTTTGTGAAAAATAAATTTCTCTTCATCAACTCTTACACCGTGAAAAATCTCAGGGAATTTTTTCAAAGTCTCTTTTGAATTTATAACTTCACTAACGATAGGAAAGTAATCTGTCGTAGATGAGCGAAATCCGTTAGAAATGCTAACAGTTTCAACATTTTCAC
>JAIRQK010000150.1 GCA_031256525.1 Campylobacteraceae bacterium | reverse complement strand
AGCCTTGACATTTGCTATGATTTTCCACAAAAACCAAACATAGACAAATTAAAAGAGTATTACAAGGTAACACAATACCAAGATACCTATTACATAAACAACACCAACCACCCAATGATAAAAAAGATTTGTATATACGATAAAAAAAAGAAAAACAATTTAGATTTTGAGGTTTACAGACTTGAGGCAACTATTATTATACCCGACACTAAGTATTTAGATTTACCGCTTTACGAGGTAAACGATATATTAAAACTGATACGCTAAACAATTTAAACTTTAATTATGGCGATTTCGCCATAATTGAATTAGCCTCATAAACAGGTTTAAAACAGGTTTAAAAACAGTAGTTATGTGTAATTTTGATAAAAGCATTGAACGAAGACAAACAGCGATTTTAAAGCCTTTTACTTTGCAAAAATAGCATAACTATTTCAACTCCAATGTTTAATAATTTCTACACATTTTTACACATTGTGCAAAAAAAATATGCAAAATATACAAAATGTGTATCTTTTGTAACACGAAAAAAAGAGTTAAAATAGCCATTGTAGCGTTATTGAAGTGGCAAAAACAACATAATAGTTATTTTATATTTTCGTTACAAAGTGCGTTACAAAACTTTACAAAAAGTGTTACAAAGTTTTACAAAAAATCAGTTATCCGAAAAAACAGGATAACTGAACTTAATACAAAAAAGGAAAAGACATCATACAACAAAAAACATTAGACTTGCTTTTCGTTTTTTAAACTTTTTCCGTTATCCTGATAATATTCTACAACTTTTTTAATGTCATAACATACATTGTCATAACTATCAATAATGTGGTAAAATGCGTGTTTTTCAAAACGCACATCTTCTATACAACTATTATCCTCCAACTCACTTTTTAAGTCCTTGACCAATAACTCCAACATAAATGTTATACTTGACAACTCCTCTAACCTCTCCAATACCGCACCAACCGCAAAATCTAAATTAGCATTTTGTTTGTGGACTGCTATTTCCATTTTCAAAACTCCTTAAAATTAAAAATGTTATGATTGAATATTATTGTTTCTACAAAATTAAAAAATAACCTCAGCAAAAACAAAATAAAAACTACCTAAAAAGCTACTTTTTTAATGTATGGCTACACATAGGCTACACTTAGCCATTTTTTGCTAACCTTAAAGTGCTTAATAAAGACCTAAATTTAGGGATTTAAATGTTTAGAAGATAGAATAAGTAGTTAGTACCCCCTACGCTCCACCACACGATTTTCACCTAAACTTAAAAATTAAGGTCGTGTACTCTTGTTGGTTTATAGTTTTGTTATAGTTGTTTAAAAATGTCTTTGCCTGTTTTGTTATAAGTTATTTTGTGTTCTTTAAAAATATTTTTATAAGACTCATCTATGGAATCATATTTATCCCAAAATTTTTTATAATCAAACGACACGCGATAGTTACTATTTTTAATAGTGTTTATCATGGAGGAACATTTACAAAATTTATTTTTAAAATCATCCGATGACTTAGATTTATTAAATATTAAAAACAGGTTTTTTTTGTTTTCCACAACCAATTGCCTTTACAAGTTCATCCTCAAAGTTTTTATTTTGCACCAGTATAGTTATTTTTATTTGTTTCTTTTTTAATAGGGCAATATTAAATATTAAAATGTCCTTATTAATTTGATCAGTATCAAGCACTATAAAGACATTACCTGTTTTTTTGTAAAACCAACTGCCTTCATCGTTTAGTTTTTCTTGACCATTTTTTTTACTACTATTTTACCTTTAACTTTTAATTTGTTTTTTTTCTTTTTCCATAAATGACTGTTCGGTTTTTCCCTCGACCATATAATAATTTATTTGACTCATAATAAATCTTTAAACATTTCATATTCCTGATATTTTTTATTAGCAGAAGCAATTGCCTTATCAAATGATTCGTCTAGTGGGCTAAAGTCGGGTATTGTATCAAATATATTATTGACTGCATAATTTTTTATTTTTCTATCATTTTTGTTTATTATTGATTCAGGATAAACAACAGAAATAGATCCATCCTCATTTCTTTTAAAGAATATAAATGTTTGAATGGGCAAATCCATATCCAAACAATCCACATTGTGCGTTGTGTAAAAAAATTGAAATCGATAATATCTGTTAATTTGCTTTATTATCTTTGATATAAGATATATCTCTAATTCTGTATGTAAATGTGGCAATATTTCGTCTAAATATAGAATGCCATTTCTTCCAACTAATAAGTTGGATATTATATTTGATACATAAAGACTTTCCAATGTACCTCTTGATAGCCTACCCTGATTTATAATTTGTCTAAGATCGCTTTTTGGAATAGTTACGGTTTCATTATTGCGAAAAACAATTTTGTATGATGGTAAAGTATTTTCTGGATTTTTATCCCCACCCCCTCTTTCTATCTTTGTTTCTATAATTTCTAGTGATTTAATTGAATTGTCTATTGATTTTAAAATTTCTTCTGTTAGTTCCAAATTATCACTTATATTTTCAATTTTTGTTTCAGACGAATCATCACTAAACAAAAACCAAAAGGATGTAGCACGTTTTATATCTTTATAAATTAAAGCAACCTTTTTATCTGTTGCCGAAGATAGATATGATTGAAATTTTAATTGTATATCTTGCTCCTCTTTTTTATATTCATAATGACTTTTTTGCTCATCAAGTCTTTTTCTAACTTTAGTAATATTATCAGTTTTTTTTAGTGTTGTTTCTTTTAAAGTCTCCTCTAATAAATAGTTACTGTCAAATTTAGCATAAAGCCTAAAAATAGAAATCTTTTTTTTACTATTTTTAATTGCAAATTCAATGGTAAAAGATGCGTGTTTTTCTTTATCATATATTATCTTTTTATCTAATAGGTAAGGTCTGCCATACATAAAATTAAGTATAGAACATAAAAGTTTTCCAAATGTTGTTTTTCCAGAAGCATTTGCACCCATAATAATGATATTGTTTTTAACTTTAATATTTCTATAACTTTCTAAATAGTCATATTTACATACATCATGCGAGTTTTTATGTTTATATGTTAAATCCAAATGGAAGTCTTTAAACATATAAAAGTTATCGCAAGCTAAGCTTAATATTGTAAACAAGCATACTCCTTTGTTTTTTTGTATTGTATCATACATAAATTATGTGTAGATTAAAAAATCCATTTTTTGGATTTTTTAGATATTTACATCAGTTTTACAAACTTTTCAACCTCTTTATCTACTAAAAATACATCTTCAATTGAAGAGATTTTAATGTTTTCAAATTTTTTAATAGCATTTAAGGAGTAGCTTGATATATCAGTAAAAGATATTTTGCCCTCAAAAAATAGCTTTATTGCCTCTTCGTTGGCTCTATTTATAACAACTCCAAGTTCACTTTTTTCTAAAAGAAGCTCTTTTATTTGCCATATCGGATATCTATTTTGGCAAATTTCTCTAAACTCCAATGTCTTTATATCCAAAAGGTTTACATTTGCCAAAACAGGCTTGTCGATTTTATTTAAAATAGCGTAGGCAATAGGAAGTTTCATATCAGCATTTGCCATATGAGCAGTTGTGCTTCCATCTTCAAAATCAATAAGTGCGTGGATAATGGACTTTGTTTCGATAATGGCATCAATTTTGTTTGTTTTAAATAGCCACTTTGCCTCTAAAATCTCAAAAAGTTTATTTGTCATAGTTGCACTATCTATCGTTATTTTTTTACCCATTTTCCAGTTTGGGTGATTTAGTGCATTTTCTGGAGACATATTTTGCAGCAAATCCAATGGAGTATCACGAAAAGAGCCTCCACTTGCGGTTATAATTAGTTTTTTAATCTTTTTATCATTTTGAAGATACCAAAGTCCAAAATGTTCACTATCAATCGGGATAATATTGGAAGTGTCAAAAAACATTCCAGCAACTACCAGACTCTCTTTGTTTGCAAGAGCAAGTTTATATCCAAATTCCATTGCTTTTAAACTTGGTCTAAGTCCGGCAAATCCAACAAGAGCATTTATTAAGATAGCATCTTTTTTATAAGCTATCTCTATCATTTCTAAAATGCCTTGAGTGCCTGTAAAAACGCTCTTGTGATTTACTTTTTCTTTTAAATTTTCATCATAAATAGCAACATATTTTGGGTTAAACTCTTCTATTTGTTTATTGAGAAGTTCTACATTTGACTTTGCACAAATTGCATCTACAGTTAGAGAAAATCTTTTTGCTATACTTAGAGCATTAACCCCTATAGAGCCAGTACTTCCGAGTATAACCATAGTTTAAAAAAAGACTTTTAAG
>JAIRQK010000032.1 GCA_031256525.1 Campylobacteraceae bacterium | reverse complement strand
AACTACTTCTTTGCCATATTTAACTTCTGCAACTTTTTGAGTTTTAGCTCTGCCTTTGTTCATAGCATCTTCAATAAAATCTAACCTACCTTGTTTAAGTTCTTGATTTTCACAACCGCTAAAAGTTAAAATGGTTAAACCTAATATTAAAATTGTTAAAACTTTTTTCATTTTTTCTCTTCAGAAATAAAATTTTGTAAGCTAAAAAATATAAATTTTTCTTAGCTTATTTATAATGTAATTATACAATAAAATTGTGAAATAAAAGATGCTATCATTTAAACAAAAATAAGAGTGCTTCATTTGAAGCACTCTTATTTTGCAAGTTCAGAAATTCTTGGATAAGGAAATACCGCTTTTTTGCTAGTATGTATCTCCTCTTTATTGTCTATCGCATAGGCTTTGATAGTTATAGGAATAGGCGTTGTTCCGCTATTGTTCTCTACTAAAATTTTGTCAGTGTGCAAAATAACAATCTCTTTAGTTTGCTGACCAGCTTTTAGAAATATATGTTTTTCTGGTTTTTTTATCGTAATATCAGGATTTGATACTTCAAAATAGTATGTGTGGTCTTTTGAGTCAGTATTTCTAAAGAGAAACACATAAAAGTTTTCTACGCTTTTTGTATCTTTAGAGATAGCGTAAGATTGTGTTGTTGTGTGAATATTTAATACCATATGTTCTTTTGTAAAACTTCTATATAGAAGTATGCAAAGAGCTATCACCAAGACAACCCCATAACCAATCGTTCTAAATCTCGCAAATTTAACTTTTGTGTTATTTAAAATTGCATTTGGACTTGTCCACGAAACCAAAGTCTCTTTTGATAGTTTATCCATAATTTCAGTACAAGCATCAGCACACTCAAGGCAGTTGATACACTCAAGCTGCATACCTTTTCTTATGTCTATATGAGTAGGACATATTTTTACACAGGCTTCGCAACCTATGCACTCATCGTTTTCGCCTTTTGGTTTTGAGCTTATCAAATTACCGTCTTTATCATATATGACACCACCGCGTTTATCATTATATATCGTCTGTACGGTATCTTCATCAAACATAACAGATTGTATCCTTGCATAAGGACAAACATAGGTACAGAAGTTTTCTTTTAAAAAGATGATATCGTAAACTAAAAATGTTGTAATACCAATGATAAAAGTCATTAAAACTTTATGGTTTTCCAAATCTTGCACATAGACAAAAAAGTCTTCTGGAGGAACAAAATACCACATAAAGTTTGATGCGGCAACTAATGATAAACATACCCAAATAGCAACTGCTACAAATTTTCTAAAGTAAGCACCTTTTTGTATATGCTCGCGTTTGTTTTTTACTGTTTTGTAGAGTTTTAGAAGTTTTGTTTGAATAAAGTCTCTAAATAAAACTCTAAATATCGTTTGTGGACACGCCCACCCACACCAGACACGCCCACCTAAAGCTGTTATAAAAAATACACCTACAAACAACAAAATCAATAAAGGCGTAATAATAGAAAGCTCTTGCATATCAAAAATTGTAAAAAATAGATGAAACTGTTTTTTCTCAAAACTTAGCAAAAGTAGATGCCTCTCATCAATTTTCATAAATGGGATAATAAAAATAACAAATGTTACTATAACAAATAGAAGATACCTTTTTTTTGTGTAAGAACCTTTGTTTTGTGGGGTAGAAGACATAAAAATCCTTTTTGTTTTTTTATGCATAAATACTATAAACAGTGTTTATGTAGTTATGAAAATAATCTGTAGTATATACCTACATTGATAAAATAAAACTAAAACTTTTACTAAAATCGGGTATTGATTTTTATATTTTTTTAGATATAATCAACTTCCAATTTTTTAAGAAAGGTGGTGATGAGGATGCCTGGTGTTAAGGTTCATCCAAATGAGTCTTTCGAAGAAGCGTATAGAAGGTTTAAAAAGCAAGCTGATAGAAACTTGATTGTAACTGAAGCAAGAGCTCGTAAAAATTTTGAGACTAAGACTGAAAAACGTAAGAAGCAAAAAATTAGTGCGCGCAAAAAAATGCTTAAAAAACTCTATATGTTACGAAGATACGAATCAAGACTCTAAGTCACTAAAGCCAAGGAGGAGACTCTTTGGCTTTTTTTATTTTACAGTACTAACACTGATATAACCCTCTTTTTAATCTTATCAGCACAAATATTGCTTTTTGCATACATACTCAGCTTTAAAATCAAAATTTTTACAAAATGGTAGCCATTTTTTGGCAAATTTGAAACTTTATTGCTATAATAACGGGTTTAAAGTTATAAAAAAAGCTAACAATAAGGATAGATTGTGAAAAAGCTAACAATAAATGAGGCAGCAGATAAGTTAGGAATAACAAAAGAGGCAATATATAACAGAATAAGAAGAGGTTCTGTGAAAACTATAGTTGAAGATGGAGAGAGATATGTGGTGTTTGATGATGAAAAAAAAGTATCCACAACATCTACAAACAAACAAGAAAAAGACGAGAAGCCACCTGTTACTAAACAAAAAACAGATATCAATTTTAGTATCCAATATATGAACTTGCTCATTTCGCAAATAGATGAACTCAAAAAGACAAATCAAGAGCTAAATCAAGATAAAGATAGGTTGATAAAAGAGAAAGAAGAGTTGCTAATCGAGCAAAGAGATATGGTTGAAAGAATATATAAAGAGAGAGATGAGCAATTAAAAATTATGTTAACACTTACAAATAGAACTCTGTTAGCAAATCCAAGCACACTACAAAAAACAACAATAGAAGCACAACTTGAAAATAGAATTAAAAGTGAGCAAGAGACAAACGAGGATAGCGACTGGTTCAGACTAAAGACTATTCTGAAAGAAAAGGGCTACTCAAAGAAGAAAAAGAAGAAGATTTTGTCAAATGCTAAGGACTTTTTGGGAGTAGATGAGAATATAATTGAAAATGATGGTGAAATATACATCAAAGGTAATACGGATTTTGAAGAAGTTATAAAAGGATAAAAATGAAATATATAAGGAAAATTTCTGATTATGCAATAGCCGGTGGAATAGGTGCGATTGCTATATTTGGGTTAGTTGGCTGTGAAGATAAAAATAGACAAAGTTCTGAACTAACACAAAAACAAGCCGCTTTTGTTATTATAGAAGAGGTTGCACAAGGCGAGTACAAGATACTTGAAGAGTATCCAAGCGATATAACAAGAGTTGTTTTAAGAGATATGTATGGGAACGAGAGAATTTTATCTCAAGCAGAAATTGATGAGTTATTAAGAGAAGAGGAGCAAAAAATTAATAATGGCACATCGCCTTTAACAAATCCACAGATGTCAAATGGAATGCCATCTTTAGGTCAGGTTATACTTGGAAGTGCGGCTGGAGCGATTCTTGGTGCTTGGATAGGTTCAAAACTTTTTAACAATCAAAACTACCAAAACCAAAGACAAGCAAACTATAAATCACCACAAACTTACTCAAAAAGTGTAGATAGTTTTAATAAAGCAAAAGCAACAGGCACTTCAAAAGCCTCATCATCGAAAAGCAGTGGTTTTTTTGGTGGCGGCTCAAAAAGCTCATCATCAAGTTCAAGTTATGGTGGATAGATGGTAAAACTTTTAAAATTAGAGCCACTAACAAAAGAGTATTTAGAATCAATCAACTTTTTTTGGCATACAGATTTG
>JAIRQK010000108.1 GCA_031256525.1 Campylobacteraceae bacterium | reverse complement strand
AAATGCAATATCAGAAGGGTGAAATGGGTGATGTTTGTATGGATTGCGAGCGAAAAAAACAGATGATAGAATTTTATGTTTGAAAACTTTATAGTCGGGGTCTGATTTTGGAAATTTATCAAAATAGTCCAAAAATCCATATCCAGTCATAGCAAAATCAGAACGCAACTTAAACGCATATTTGCGTGTAGCTGTTTTTAGTCCAGCAAGAGTGGTTTGTATCTGTCTGCTTACATTGTTTTTTCTGACACCTATATGTTTTGGGTTATTATCAAAAAGATAAAAGCCCGGATCCTCTACTAGCACGACTTTATCATAGTCAAGCCCATTGATATCAGAGCCAATGTATGTTGATAGTACAATCTCAGCATCTGGCAAATATTCACGGATACTTTTTAAACACTCAGGCGTTTGTTCATTAACTGCCCCTTGAACTACTATAGATATCTCTTTTAAATCTATCAATTGCCCTTCCTTATTTTACGTCTTAATTCTCTAGAGGGGATAAAAAGTGCAACAAAACGTCTTAATGTTTTGAATCGTGGTGTATGTGACCGTTTTTTTGGTATCATTGGCTTGTTAATTGTATAACTCCACCACGCATTAAGGCAACTACGTAAGAAATTTTGTTTATTGCCAAAATTAAAATACTCAACTTTTTTTGTATCAAATAGTGGCGAAAGGATATCAGACCAAAAAGTAGGTGAAAAATATTCGTCAGAAATCGTAATGTAATCAAGAGGTTTTATTATTCCTTCTTCTTTATAGTATGATGCGTGTTCATGGGAAATTGTGTATGATTTTTTACCAAAGTAATGAGCTTCTGTGAGTACGCCCGAAGAGAGTGCGGCTATAGCAGAGAGGTTATCATCAGATAGTATCTCATAAAAATTGCTATTGACATCTTGAACATTTCCTAGCGATTTCATAAATTGAATATCTATATCATTTTTCGCATATGGATGTGGCTTGTAATATACATTGTCATATTTACTAAAAATTTCCTTTATTTTATCTTCATAATCTAAAACTGTCATTGTTTTACCATTTTTTAACAACGAAGAGTCAAGTATCGTCTGTCCACAGAACAAAATAGAGTTTTCCTGAAAGATATTTTGTTTGCCAAAGTTTCTTATGCTGTAGAGAGCTTTAATAGTATTGGCTTCAACAAAGATATTGTTTTCTGGTATTTTATATTTTTTCAGAAGCTCTCTAATAGCATCGACATTGGTTCTAAATGCGAAATGAATATCTTGCAAAAAACGAATTGCTGATGCATACATGTTAATATATGGTATGTTTTTTTCGATAGCTACTTTTTCTAATACTCCGCCTTCTTGAAAAATAAGAAAACAATCCTTAAAGCATTCAGCAAAATAGTCAGCAGACTCTTTTGAGTACTCTCCACAAAAAAATTTTATCCAATTTTCCTCTTTTAAATCATATTTGCTTAAGGAGTAAAACTTTTCTCTATCAAAAACCGCAGTATTATGTGTGGTTAAATATTTTGGTTTGATACCAGTAGCCATTTCTATTTGTTTTGAGAAAAGGTGGTATACCGCTTCAATCCATTTGTTTTGAGCGTGTGGATATTTTTCATGATACCTAGATAGGTCACCAGTAAAAATTATATTTTTTATACTCATATGATATTTTTCCTTTTAAATCGTTTTAATAATTTAGCTTCTATAGTTTGCCAAAATTTTCTATATCTAAAAGAAATAGAGAAATTGTTGTCGCAATATTTTTTATAATCTTTTAAAAAATTGCGATGCGAAACCAAACCTTTCATTATAGACAATCCATTATTTTTTCTCAAAACTCCAATATGTTTTTTGCTATATATTCCATGCTCTACAAAATCTAAAACAATGAAGTTGTTTATCATAAATAATTGAGATTGTGTTGTATTTTCTTCATTCCAACAAGACCAGTCTTCAAATTCAATGTTGCTAAATTTTCTTTTTATTGCTTCTATGCAATAATATTGCTCTGCAAAAAATTTATTTTTACATTTAGGATTAGGGATTTTTTTGGGGTACTTGCATGGTCCATTGGAAAATTCAGGTTCTTGTGCAAGAGGAGTGTCTATGAAATAAGTATATAAGTCCTCTCTAAGACCAAAAAACCACCAATCTGAAGGGTGAAACAACACTGGAAATTTAGTAAACACAGAATATTTTTTAGTGTATACAGAAGGTATCACTAAACGTTCTTTGAATAACTGATATTCTTCTGTTCTTTTAGGAAATTTATAGAAATAATTTAAAAATTTGTTTGAAGTCAAAATCAAATCTGACCTTAATTTCATAGCAAATTTGTTTTTACATCTCATAAGACCATTTTGTGTAGATACCAATTGTCTATTTACATTATTTGGAGTTATCGCACCATCACTTCTTACATAATTAGCAGCACCGGGGTCTTTATTTTCCACTAAGATATCATAGTCCAATCCCGAAATATCACTACCTTCCCAAGTTGAGAGAATAATCTCAGCATTTGGCAGATATTTACGAATGCTTTTTAAACATTTGGGCGTATTTTCTTTGTCTATCGCCCCTTGTACAACTACTGATATATCTTTGCTATCAATCATTTTTCAATCCCAATCAATTTTTATTTTCAGTACTACACAAATACTTATCATTGTTTGCACCGGGGATTTTGACAACTACATTTATCGCATCTTCAAGACACTCAAAATCAGTCGCTTCATTTGGCTCCATAACGATAATATCTCCAGTTGAGTATTCAACACCATTCATCTTAACACGTCCTGAAATTATAGTTGTGTACTCAGTTGCTATTTTGTGATAGTGTGCCTCTTCGTAGTCGCCTTTTTTGTATGATTTGACTGCAACTTCACAATCATTTGTCTTTAATAAAGAGGGATCGAAATTCCCGATAAACCAACCACCTTTCATATTTGATAATTTATCAGTTTTCATCTATTTTTGTTCTCTTCTTTATATCTGTAAATATATTCTTCTAATTGCATTTCAGTCTTAAGGGGGTGAAATTTATCACTTAAAATTTTGTGTACAACAATTTTTTTGTGTCTTAATATCATCTCATTTAGAGATTGGCTGATGTAAAAGTTATCATTTACAGGACTATCTTTGCGGATAACCTCTTTTGCACACTCAACGAAATCTTTACCGTGTTTGAAATAATAAAATGAAACAAGAGCATTTTTACTGATAGGATTTTTTTCTGCGAACTCGACAGGCTCTCCATTTTCGCATAGTTTAACAAATGAGTAGCGTGGGTGTATGGAGTCAAATGAGACAACACCAACATCTGCATTAGTTTCGCGAAACTTTTTAACAATTTCTTCGCTATCATCTTCCATAAAATCATTAGTTGCCATTAAAATCAATTCGTTATCATTATCTATATGCTCTATCCCCAAAAGAGCGGTACAAATCGCACCATTAGTTTGAGCGCGAATAGGGACAATTTTGGCTGTTGGGTCTATTTGTAGTATCGCTGAGTCTGCGTGAAATTGCTTTATTTCTGCTTCATTGATACAAAATATCAGTTGTTGAGGTTTGGTTTTTAGTATGTATTTTATCTGCGTTTCCAAAATCGTCTTTTCATTAGTTTCAGTTAGATAAAGCGGATAGTTGTCTTTATTTGTATGGATACCACCCATTAAAAACATTACATTCATTTTCCACCTCCCTCAATTTCCAAGATACGATTTTTAATATTGTTGTAGTTTACATCATCAATAGTTTTTATGACCAATACATGAGCACCCGATGCAGTAGCTGCTTTTATCCCGTTTTCATTATCTTCGCAGATGAGACACTCTTCTGGTTTTAAGCCCATTTTATTTATCGCAGTTATG
>JAIRQK010000070.1 GCA_031256525.1 Campylobacteraceae bacterium | reverse complement strand
GGTGAACATGACCGCAAACTTCACAAACCCAAACATCATCTTCTTCGCTCTCGAAAAATCCTTCATTCTCAAGCATAGTTTTAAGCTCGTTGTACTCACGCTCATGCTCAACTTCAACCTTTGCTATAGCACGAAATAGCCTTGCAATACCGCTATGTCCTTCAGCTTTTGCTATCTCTTCAAATTCAGGGTACATAATGGTGTGTTCATAATTTTCCCCCTCCATTCCATGAATAAGGTTCTCTTTTGTCGTTTCCATTTCTATGCCAATGGTCATTTTATTGTACTCTTTATATTCTGCTCTTGCGTGCCACATCTCATTAATTGCTGCTTCTCTAAAATGAACTGCAACTCTATGAAGTCCCTCTTGCTGTGCGATATCAGCGTATAAGTCATATTTATTTCTTGCCATTGACTCACCTGCAAACGCTTTCATCAAATTAACAGCTGTTAAATTCTCAGTTACGCATTTCATATTTTGTCCGCAACATGTAAGTTCACCACCACCAACGACTTGAACTTCTACTTCACTACCGCATTTCTCACACTTGTAAGTTTCATATTTTCTCATAATTTCTCCTTGAGTTAGTTAATCTGCCTTATCATACTAAAAAATAGTAAATTTTTTAATTAATTTAAATTTGATGGTATGTTTACCAGCTCAATGTTTTGGTATTTGGTCTAAATAGAAACTCTTTTGTTTCCATTTTGCCTTGACTACCACCCATTCTGACACCTTCTACCAAACTCTCCTTATTGATACCATATACACTCATACCCATAGGACAAACGATGATATCCACACCATTGGTTGCCAAATCAGCAATTATTGTCTGAACTTTAGCAAACTCATTGTTTATGCTTTTATCAGCAACTCGCACACCTCTATCATCTAACCAAACAAGGACTTCTGTTCCTGATTTTCTTTGATTTAATGCATAGCCTAATGCTTTTCTTGCACGATTTGGTTCATCAGAACTTAGGTGAATAAACAAGCTATCTACCGCAGCAACTTCAGGTGTTTTTGGCTCTTGGGTGCAACCTGTAAATAGCGTTAAAGTTACGCCAATAAACAGAAAAGCAGACAGAATTTTGTTAGTGATTTTTGATTTTAACATCAATATATCCCTCCATTTTGATTTATTTTTTTAATTTTAACATATTTTTTTAACTCTCTTTAGTTTCTAAAATAGGGTTAATCGCAATTTTTGAAAACAGATAGTGAGTTAAATATATGACAAAAAATAGTTGTAAAAATAGTCCGATAACAGGAATAAGCATAAGTACAAAAAAGCAAAGTGTGATAAACACCATTTGCCAACCGTGCGACCTTAAGGCTTCATTGTACGAAGAGGCACTAAAAATACTTGATGCAACATCAAAAGTTATAAGTTTGTGAAACAGGTAGTAAAATGGTGTTAAATGAAGTACTGGTACGAATATAATAGGCAGACAAATAAGCAGTAAAGCCAAAAATTTAATAAATATAAAAACTGTTATCAAAACCATCTTAGGAATAGGGAGCGTATCTTTTGGTAGCGGAAGATGGGAGTAGTGTTTTGTATGTAAAACTTTAACAACATATGGAGTTAAAAAACCAAGAGTTAAAACAGCTATAATGATGCTAAAAATAATGACCAGAAATATACCAAATGTGTAAAAAAGCATAGCTATTATCCAATGAACGACAGCAAAACTAAGTATTTTTGTGATGATAGGGTAAGAACTTTCATCAATAAAAGAGAAATCACCACTTTTAGCACCCTCTCTTATGATATCAACTATTTCACTCACGCCGATGAACATCAATATACTAAGCACGACCAAAGCGACAATAAGAGGAGTAAACGAGAGTGCTAAAAATTTTGGTGAAAAAAAATCTTTAAAACTTTTAGCTAAAATAGTGTTATTCATTTTGCTTTTTTGTACTCTTCTTCCAACTTTTTATACATCTCATCAATTTCACATACACCATTTTCTAAAATTTCAAGCATTACAACATTATCTTCTCTGCTTCCCCAAACTTTCTTATAGCTTCCATCTTTATAGCCATTGTTTTGGCGAAAGCGATTTAACACATTTTTTGCAATGTAATATTTATATAAAGTAGCTAAATTTATACCACATTTTAGAGATAATGCAAAGTACTCAGTTAGCATCGGGTCAAACTGCTCGTACCCTTTTTTTGTAGATTTGTGTATGATGGTCTCTATATCGTTTATTATCTCAAATGAGCTAATTCCATCAGTTTTGTGTGCATCTTTACAAAACTCTTTAAAGCCTTGATTGTTTATAACAAATTCAACCACACTATCAATATCTCCAAGATTGTTATTTTTAAAATGTTCAAGTATTAGGCTCATTATAAAATGCCAAATATCAACTATTTCAACCCTTACATTTTCCCAATCAATCGGCTTATTTAAATCCTTCCAATGTTTCCAATTAAAACTATCAACAAGCTCAGCACACTCCATATATATACATCTTTGCCAACTTATGATATTGTTTGTTTTTGTATATCCATTTTCCCAACCAATGCCATTTGTCTCATCGTTTAATTTTTGTTGTAGCTCAAACATCGCATGTATATATTTGCTATTTGTCATTTTTTTCCTTATTTATATTGAAAATAAAATTGTATCTATTTTTCAAGTTATTACTCATCGCCTTGTCCTAAAAGATTCATTGCTTTTTTGACAAATGGATGTTCTGATAATGGTAAATTGTCGTTTTGTTCTACAACTTTCGCTTTTTGTTCAATTTGAGTTACATTCACCCTTGTTTCTATGCCAAAAACATCTTGAATAAGATACTTTATAGTAGCCCAATTTTGCCTAAGTTTTAACCTATCCTCATTTTGTGCAGTTGAGGCAAGCTCCAAAGTTTTATCTTCAAAACTTACAAAACTAACACTTTTTTCAAAACATTCGCCAATTTCAACACCTCTATCATTTATTTTTGTTACGAGTTTTTGAAAAAGTTCAATATTTTTGTTTAAAAAAGCACTTTTTTGTGCCTTCTTTTCTATCTCTTCATTGTTTTGCAACGATAATACTTTTTGTTGTGGTGGACTTTGTTTTATCTCATCTTTTTGTTCTTGTTGGTTGGTTTTAACATTTGGTATTATATGTAAACTTTTTTCGTTTTCAAGTGCATCTATCATATCGTCAATTTTTTTAATGTTTAACGCCTCTACCATTTTGAAAAAAACCAAAAGCAGGATAAAGTTGTCGTTCGTGTTTATATAGAGTAAATTTTTCGCTTCGCTTAGTATCCTTAAAAATCTCTCGCAAACCATACTAGAGTACCTTGCGTCTTGTTCGAAATATCTATCTTTTAAATACTCTATCATCTCATCTATAACAGTTTCGCTCTCATACTCATCAAGTTCTTTGGCGATTTCAAGAAGCTCTTTTCTGTTTTCATTTAGTATGGTTTCATATATTTTTTCTATTTTCATCGGGTCAAGGAGTCCTAGCATTGAAGCTGTATTTGAAGGTGTGAGGTTGCCTTTTGAAAATATGATAGCTTGGTCGAGCAGTGTCAATGTATCACGCAAAGAACCACTTCCAGCACGAGCAATGATTTCAAGTGCATCGATTGAGTAGTTTATATTTTCCAAATTTAAAATATGTGCCAAATGTTTTATAGTTTCATTTTTAGAAATTTGTTTAAATCTAAAGTGTTGAGTACGAGAAAGTATAGTCGCTGGAAGTTTCATAGGGTCAGTCGTTGCGAGGATAAATTTTACATATTCTGGTGGCTCTTCAAGAGTTTTCAAAAGAGCATTAAAAGCCTCGCGAGTAAGCATATGAACTTCATCAATGATAAAAATCTTATATTTTGCAATGCTTGGTTTGTACTTTGTGTGTTCAATAAGCTCTCTTATGTCATCAATTTTTCTACTACTTGCAGCGTCCATCTCTATAATATCGATATGGCGGTTTTCGTTTGCCATTTTGCAATTTTCGCATATTTCACAAGGAGTAGGGGTTGGACCATTATCACAAGCTAAAGCTTTTGCAAAAATTCTTGCAGTTGAAGTTTTTCCGCTTCCTCTTAAACCAGAAAATAGATAAGCGTGCGATAGTCTATTTTGAGAGAGAGCAAGACTGAGCGTGTTTGTAATCGTCTCTTGTCCGACTAATTTATCAAAACTTGTTGGTCTATATTTTAACGCTAAAACTTGTGACACTTTGTTTAAAACCTCTTTAACTCTCAGATAAATAACACGAATGGGTATTCTACAATTTGTTTGATTAAAAGATGATTTTTGTTTTAGGGATTAAATTAATCAAAGCGAGTTGATATACGCTCCAAAATCTTTTTGCGTAATTTTCTACGTGCTTCCCTAAATGGTATTAAAAACGTAACGATATTGGCTATTTTTTTATAAGATCTAAATGAATTTATATGGCTACGCAGTTCATCTTTGTTTGGAACTTCATGCTCACTATCAACATATTTTTTGTAAATTGCTTGCCATTCTATATGAGTTACAAGATCGTTAAAATCATTATGAGCAAACGTTCTTAAATGAAATGGAGCATTTAAATTAAACTGTTTCCAGTCTAAATATATAAAATTAGAGGCTATATATTTTTCGCTATCAATTGCATTTTTCTCATTAACATCTCTTTGGTGTTTGAGGTCAATTTCTTTACTGTGCTTGAGTAGACATTTAACAAAGATATATTGTTCGGGCACATATTGGCAGTAG
>JAIRQK010000007.1 GCA_031256525.1 Campylobacteraceae bacterium | reverse complement strand
ATCCACATAGGAGGTTGATCTAATCTTTTTATCTTCAATTACATAATCTGTCTGCAGATATAGCTCTATAATGGTATTGGCTATCTCATTGCCGCTCATTAGTTTAATACCGTAAAAATTTGCTATTGTAAGCAGAAGGTTTTCATTATGGCTAAAAATGTACTGTTTTTGAAATTTCCCTTTTTTCATAATCACATAGTAGATAAAGCTGTTATTAAATTTAGCAAAGTCTCTATAAATTGTATCTATTCCACTCTTATCAAAATAGTGATCAACGTTATCAAAGCCTTCAAGTTTAAGCCCGTATAGTTCATTAAAAGGTGTATTAGTTGTTACATGATTTTCGTGTACGCCATCTATTAGCAACGTTTTATTGGAGTAGTATTCATTTGCTAAATTGCGAAATCCTGCAACTATTCCCATCAAAAATTCAAGCACTTGTCGTTTGTTTTTGTTCAAAAAATAGATTCCAACAGCAATTGCTATAAGTAGTAATAGTCTCATTAGTCGCCCATATCACCTATATAGTTAAATCTATTTATAAGTTTTATGGAGCTTATACAATTTGTGCAGGTGCCACAATCTTTGCAATTTATACAGTTAACACAGTTCCAGCATCCTTCGCAATCAATTAAGTTCATATATAGATTCTCTTTGGCAAACTCCAATGTTGCACCATTAATTTTTGGATTTAATTTTTTGGCCTCTAAAAACTCTTCATAATTTTTAAATATTTGTATCACCGAAATGCCTCCTGTAGTGGGATAAAAATTTGCTATAGTAGTTAAAACTACTAATCTGATAACCCTTGTTGTAACATTCAATCGCCTTATGTGTCTCTTTAAATCTTTTTGCACAATCAAAAAGGATATTACTGCCTTTAGCTATGTTATATTCTGGATTAAAAATCTTCTTCAGTTCCTCTTTTGTGAGATGTTGTTTAGATATTTGCATAAGTCCTGCATCAAAATTCATATTCATTGGATAGAGTGCTTCAGCAAGTTTTATAATGTTCTCTTCATTGGTTGTATGAATTGATACAAGATACTTTTTGCCATAAGACGATTTTTTAATCTCAAAAAACTCTTTTAAATTTTCAAGTCTTTTAACCATTTTTGTATCTGCAATTAGTCCGATTGAATAGGGCTTAAATCCCGTTTCAACACTAATAATTGTGTAGTATATGCTTCTATCTAATCCACTCTTTGCCGCTACACTATTTATAGCATTAGCTATCTCTGCATTGCTTGCTTTAAGTAGCATAGTTGAGAATAGAATTAGATAGATTACTCTCATCTGCGATTATCTTTTGTTACCATTCTGATAGTAAAGCCATTAATCTTCATACCAAATGGATTAGTATCAGTGGCTTGTGCAAAATCAAATTCACCTTCGCCTTCAATTAAAACTGACCCGGATTGTTGTATATATTTGTTTTGAGCTAACATAAAACTTTGAGCTGCAACTTTTATATCAATTGTAATCTTAAAGTTTTTACCGTTGTGTTCGTATTTATTTACACTATAATCTGTTATGCTGATATACTCTGGCAATGTGTCTTGTCCTATTGCATTTAGAAGCCAATTGAGATATGAACCAAAATACCCTACAGATTGAGCGTTCTCTTTATTGATAAATTCGTTATAGACTAAATTTAAGTTCTTAGAGTTTGCCAATACATCATTTGCACTTTTAAACTGTTTGGTACTGAAATTATTCGTAATTCTTGAACGATCCACAATAAAGTTGTTAACGAAAATTGAGACTGCATACTGCTTAAAGTATTCAGCCTTAAGAGGTTCTTTTGTGATTCTCACAACTCGTCCATCTGTTGTGAGTAGTACAACTTTGCCATTATTATCTTCCACTGTTTTTTCAAGTTCATGGATTTTATTGCTAATTTTATTTATTGACCAGACTCCAAAGAGTAGAGTTATCATCAAGCCATAAAAGATAAATTTCCAATTTCTACCAAAAAATTGATTTGCTAAAAAATTAAAATCTTCAATACCCGAAGACTCTTTTGTTTTTTTAGTTTTTGGTTGATCTGTTTTTAACTCTTCACTCATTTGCAAATCCCAAAGTTTTTACAAAAGTCGCTCTTTTCTTTTTGTGAAAAGAAGATGACTTTATAAGCATTGCTACCTTCGCTATAGACTAAGTTTGACTTTTTCAAAATATCTTCATTCTTCCAAGTTTTAGCAACATTTACACTTATAATATCTTTCTCGCGTCCTGCTACTGAAGGAATACCATCTACTGCTCTATCTCTATTGGCTAAATAGACACTATTTTGATTTGTCAAATCTATCTCTCCTAAAATATTCTCTGGTAAAGTTGGGATCGTTGCGAAGCGATTAAAAAGTGCATCAACATCGAGTTGATCTTTAATCTCTGCTGGCAAGATAACAAGTTTAAGTTCATTTCCAACTCTTTGTTGCCACACTTGCGGATAGGTTAATCTCTGAGATCTAACTAAGTATTTACCAATCTCATAAGCCTCAATTTCTGCTTTATATTTTTTAATAACCTCTTTGCCTTCATTTAACCCTTTCTCTGCTCCTTTTTCAAAGCCTTTGTTGTAACCAGCTTCAAAACCTCTTTGATAAAAGAACTCCTCACTCTCACTTGCACAAAACGCACAAGTTATAAACATCGCTATTAATAATATTATCTTTCTCATTCTATCTTCTCTCCTTGTTTAGTTACTACTAAATCTACATAAATACGACTGCCACCCAAAATCTCGTAAAGATATGGTAAATCTTTCCTAAAAACTTCTGCTGCTGTTTTTATTGTGGAAGTTATGATATTAATGCCACCAGTTATAAGATAATCCATTGCATTTGGTTTATCTGTATTTGTTGTTGTAACTGGTACGACATCGCTATTAACTGCTACATATTCAACATTTTCACGTTTTTTAGATTCTTGTAGCTGTTTGAGGTATTCGCTTGTTGATCTGCCAATCTCATCATTTGCAACAATCACCGTTGAATATCCAATCTCTGCAAGTTTTCTATCGTTTACATAGGTTGCTACGTTATAGCTTGTCCTTGCCTCATTTGTTGTCGTGAAAGATTGAATTTTATATCTATATCCACTAAAATCAATATGTGTTGGTTGGAAAATGAGTGCTGCTGCTTCATTAACTGGTTGCAAATTTCCAAAAATTTCTATAAAACCTATGTTGGTATTACAATTCATTGAAAGTGTTGCGGGTTGCTTGTTAATATAGACATCTGCTGCATTAACGCAATACCCTCTTACAATTACAGTTGCATTATTGGCATTGGTGTTACTTTCATTGCCTATTGTTACATTTGGTGGTGCTACGACTTTAACTAAAGTTGCCATTTCCGCCATTCTGCCCGTTCTCTCTCTTTCAGCCAACAGACGATTAAGAGAAAAAATAGCCTCTCTTCTATAATAATAGTCTGGTTCAACATCAACATTTTGAGTCATTTTTTGACTACTTACTATCTTATCGCCTCCAGCACTTCCCTCAATTATATTATCAACAATATCATCTGATTCTTGTGCAAATACAACTGTAAACAGCAATAAAAATAGAACTATATATTTTCTCATATTTTACCTCTATCATTTATCTCTTTGCCAATTTCCCATATATCTTTTGGTTCATCACTGTTTCTGTGCGATGGCGTTAAGGTGCTTTTTACAAACTCATCAAGTTCAGCAGTTGATCCAACACCGTTTTTAAGACTAAACTCGTAATTTGGCAAATTCACATTACTCTCCTTTGGTATTGGATTGGTTTGTGTTTTACCAGAACAACCATAAAAAAATAGTGTACAAAGTGCCGATACTATAGATATTTTTCTCATTTTTTAAACTCTACATCTTTAAGTAAAAAATAGATATTTTTATCTTGTACTTTTATAAAGGTTTCACCGCCATTAGTAGTTACTTGCATATTTGTTCTAAAATTCTCTGTATCCATAATATGCAACTCACTATAATTCCTACTCTCATACTTATCGCTGTTGGCTTTTAGCGTGTAACTTTGAGCCTTAAAGTTTCTAAGTGTAAAAGTTCTCGTTGGTTCTTGAACGGTTACTTGTTTCACTGTTGGTGCTGCAACTGAGCCTTTTGTATAGACAACTTCTTTATTAACATATTCACCATCAATAATTAACTCTTTTAATACAATATCTGTTACTGGACTTCTTGACCACATCTCATCTTTATTGTTCTTAATAATGCTTGTTTTAAAGTTTAAAAGTTTTTTTGCGTTCGCTTGTGTCTCTTCTGCATCAGCAAGTCTATCAAAAGCGCCTAAAAGCAACTTATCGCTTACAATATTAGTTCTAAAACCCTCACGATGAGCCAAGTACTGACTAAATAGTATCTCGCTTGTTGATAGCTTACCAATATCCATATAGACAACATTTTTGCCTATATAATTTAATTTTTTGGGCTGTACACCGTCGTTTTGAAAACTAAAGTTCAGAGAATTGATTGCTGTTACATAACCTTTTTTAAAATCTTCAACTTCATAGCTAACACCAAAAACAAAATTTACCAAAAATAAAAATAGAATTACTATTTTTTTCATTATTACTCCTAAAAAAATCTTAATACATACGACCAGCTCTCGCCACTGAATCTTATGTAATCTTTGTCAATATCTACTACCTGAATATCTGAAATAAAATCACCTACACTATAAGTTTTATTTTGGTACACAAATTTGTTCTCGCTAGTTATATATATCTCATTTTTAATTGAATTTAAAAACTTTTTCATCTCTTCATTTCTACTATTGACCACATCTTGCTCTTGCTCCTCTATAAGTGCAACTGATTTTTTTTCATCAAGCGAGGCTTTAACACTATCGCCCAAATCATTTTGCAAAGGCGGTTGCACTCCTTGTACTTCTGATATTGCTGCAATATCAAACATTTCATTATTAAGTTCAGGTGGCGTTACTATTTCAGCCGATCTATCTACTATCTCCACTGTAGTATCCACAGCATCTGCTGTTATTGCTACATCTTTTTTACCACTATTTAAAAGTAAAAATAAGACCAGTAGAAGGAAAAACAGAATTCCAGCAAATATTAACAACTGTTTTGTTTGTTTGCTCAATTTTATACCTTTGGCTTTTTTTTGGCTGTCGGTATCGAATGCTTCACTTATACTCATTATTTCATTCCTTTGATAATTGATTTTTTTCTGTTTGTTTGAGTAATTTAATATCCTTATTTGCATTAAAACTTTCACGAAATCCTTTTATATTCTTTGTGGTTTCATTTAAATTTATTTGAATATTCTCTTTCATATGCTCCCTCCATTCAATATTTTATCTATAAGCCGTACCCGTATCAACACGGTACTTTTTATTATTTATCATTGTTTTTCCATATTTGTCATCTTGTATAATTCTGTACAATATATCATCAATGTAAATATAGCTATAACTGTCTGTTGGCTGTGTTCCTGTCATCTTTATATATGTTGCTATTACTTGCACATCGTCAATTACTGGAGCATCTCTGTAGGAAAGTACAAGATTTAGTTTATCCTCTGTTTCTGTTGCTCTGTTCTCATAGCGTTTTAGGAGTAGATTTAAAACTTGATTTTTACCATTTAGCTTATATATTATTGCCATATTTGCAGATTGGAAATCCATCTTTGTACGCAATAAAATTGTGTTTTGGTCTGCCTTTAATGTTTCAACTTGCGTTGATATATCAACATGACTAATTTCACTTCCAACTGGTAAAAGAATCGTTGAAATATAGTACGGGTGAACAGAGAGGCTATCCATTGTTCCCAGTGGTTTAATTACTGGTTTATAGTTAATCAATGCATCATCTATCCTATCAAAAACTCTTGTTTGTTTGTTATCTAATTCTTGAACATTTTTCAATTCATCAGGTTTTATATTTAAATAAAACTCTTTATTTGTGAAGTCTTGGATATTTGGTGCACCTGTACGTTTTTCTACTATTGTTGCTGGTCTAAAGTTTTCAGGTGCAAGTGGATCAGCACTTTGAGCAAAAGCAACTGCACTAATAAATGTAGTAGTTACTAATATTTTTTTCATAGTTCTGCCTCCTCATCTTTAATTAAGTTAGCTCTTAATTCATCATTCTCATACAGCAGATAATGCACTTTTTTTGTGTCCAAAAAAAATATAAATAGCAAAAACATAGTCATTGTGTATTTAATTATAAAACTTATTTGTGTAGTATTTCCGGAGTATATAAAATAAATTATTGTTGGAATAAATATCACAAAAGTTGCTAACATAAGATTTCTGCGTGGGGTAAGCACTAATGCAATACTTATTGCAATACTCAATGCCCAGACTAAAAGCATTTGCGGATAAAAATCATATTTTGTATAGATTACAAATAGCATCATCGCCCAAAACAGATATTTGGCTGCAAGAAATTTCCATTTTGGAGCTTTTTTGAGAAGATACTCTTTTGTTGTTTCGTTGCCTTCTGCATCTTTAGATTTTACAAGTAGGTGATTATCACTAAAACTTATTACTCTATCTTTTGTGATACTATTCATAAAATAAAATACCCACATAAACTTTGTCACTAACACTTCCTAAACCTCCCTAAAAAGACTTTTTTGTGCTGCCATCTTATTAGTTCCTTCTTGTGCACTTTGAATAATTGGGATTACAGCACTAACTGTTTCTTTTATATCTTCGTTTGTAAAAATTACATTCTCGTTTCCATCACTTGATTTTGCTTTTCGTAAAAAATCGAGTAACTTGCAAAAAGTCTCTATCTCTGCTGGTGAATATGGAAACAAGTGTGGTTGTGAATTATCTTTATTGTACTCTGTGCTTACAATTGCCATAATACTCATAATTTGTATTTTGGATAATTCAAG
>JAIRQK010000183.1 GCA_031256525.1 Campylobacteraceae bacterium | reverse complement strand
AATGCTATTTTTGGCGACGGCTACAACAGCAATCCTAACAAAAACGGTTTTGTGCGGAAATACAAGAAAACATTTGAGGAAATACTTGATAGGACATTGGAATGCATAGAAGTTGTTTTATTAAAACTATGAGGATTTTTTATGAATACATATCGTGCTTATGATTTTATAGTAATTGGCGGAGGACCAGGAGGAATTGGAGCTGCTGTTGAAGCTAGTCATTTTGGAATTGAAAATATTTTGATGATAGAAAAAGGCGAGAACCACTCTCAAACTATTAGAAAATATTATAAAGATGGTAAAAGAGTAGATAAAGATTATAAAGGAATGGTTGTTGAACTTAATGGTAATGTTGATTTTAAAGATGGCGATAAAGATAGTACATTAAACTACTTTGATAAACTTTTAGATGATGAAAAAATCGATGTTATTTTTAATAGCGAAGTTGAAAATGTTGTAAAAGATGGTGATATTTTCAAAGTTACAACAAGCAATGCCGGGTTTATCGCAAAAAATGTTATCGTTGCAATAGGAAGAATGGGAAAACCAAACAAGCCTGACTATAAACTACCTGCTTCACTTAGTAATAAAATAAATTTTAACCTTGATAAATGTTCGCAAAATGAGAATATTTTAATTGTTGGTGGTGGAAATTCAGCAGCAGAATATGCGATTGCGTTATCAACTAACAATAAAGTTACTTTAAATTATAGAAAAAGTAGCTTTACTAGGTTAAATGAGATAAATGAAAAAACTCTTTATGAGTGTGCAAAAAATGAAACAGTCTCTTTGCTTTTGGGGAAAGATATAGTTCAAATTGACAATGAAGATGGCGATGTAAAAGTTATCTTTAATGATAACAGTTCTAACACATATGATAGAGTTGTTTACGCTATCGGCGGGACAACTCCTGTGGACTTTTTGAAAAAGTGCAACATTGCTTTGGATAAAGAGGGATTGCCGATATTTGATGAAAATTTTGAAACAAGCATTAAAAATCTCTTTATTTGTGGTGATTTGGCAACGGCGTCTGGAGGCTCAATAGCGATAGCGTTAAATCACGCTTATCAAATTTTAAAATATATCAAAAGTCAAAATTAAAAAAATATGAAAATTTATCAATATGAGAGCGGATATAGATATACAAGCGACGTTATGTTTTTGTATGATTTTATAAGCCGCTTTAACCCAAAAGGTTCTGTACTTGATGTAGGTTGCGGGTCTGGAATCTTGGGGTTTTTGATAAAAAGAGATTTTCCAAATATAAAACTTACTTCACTTGATATACAAAAAGAGCATATTGATTTGGCTCTAAGAAACGCAAAAGAGAACGATATCAAAACCGATATTATTTTAAATGACTTTAGAACATATAAAAGTGATGTAAAGTTTGATAACATTATCTCAAATCCACCATTTTATATTCACAATACAAAGCAAAGCGAAGATGAAAAGTTGAAAATAAGCAGGTATGCTAACAACTTGCCACTGAAAACATTTTTTGCACAAAGTTATAAAATGTTAAGACCAAAAGGAAATCTCTTTTTTTGTTACGATTCCAAACAAATTGAAGATATAATGTACGAGATACACAATTATAAATTGAAGATATGTGATGTTAGCTTTGTCTATTCTAAAAAAAATTCAGAGTCAAAACTATCTCTTTTTAGAGCAAGAAAAGACTCTAATTCTTTGGCGACAATTCATCCGCCTATTTTTGTGTATAAAAATGAAAAATATTCAAAGGATACTAAGAGGATATTTAAAAAAGCAAATACGGAAAGTTTTACATGCCAATTATGAAAAGTAGTGGATACAATTTTGCCTTTAATCCAGAAGCGTGTAAATCTTGTAGAGGAAAATGTTGCATCGGAGATAGTGGCTATATTTGGGTAAATTCAGATGAAATTGTAGCACTGATAGAGTATTTAAAAATCGATGAAGAGGGTTTTAAAGAAAAATATATTAGAAAAATAGGTTTTAGATATTCGCTAAAAGAGGTGGAATATGAAGGTGGATTTGCTTGTATATTTTTTGATATGGAAAAGAGATGTTGCAAAGTGTACCATTTAAGACCAAATCAATGCAAGAGCTATCCGTTTTGGGAACATTTTAAAAAAAACCAACAAGAAGTAGAGGACGAATGTATAGGCATAGTTTTATTGTAATTTTTATTATACTCTTTTTTTATGGTTGTGCAAATCAAGCAAAAATAAACTATTATGAAAATTTAACTGAACATACTTTGTCGAAAAACGAAGTAGGGGATTTATTGGTATTAAAGGCTCTTTTTTCTACGCAAGACCACGATTTTGAAAATGCTATAAAGTATTTTAAAGAGCTATACGATATGTTTGATGACAAAAGCTATCTAACAAATGCGATACGACTATCTCTTACGCAAAACAATATAACCTTTTCAGGCAAATTGGCAAAAGAGGGTTATGAAAAATACCAAGATGACAATGATATAAAACGCCTTTACATTGCACAACTTATAAAAGAGGACAATATTGAAGAGGCAAAAAATATAACAAAACAACTGCTACAATATGAGAGAAATGAACAAAACTATAGACTTTTAGGCACTATCTATGTTTTTCAAAATAGCCTTCAAGAGGCGATAACATCGTATGAAGAGGCATACAAAATAGGTAAAAATGAGCAAGTGTTTGTACAAATTGCTGATTTGCACATTAGGCTAAACAATACGAACAAAGCCATATCCCTACTTGAAACATACACAAGAATCAATGGTTGCACACCAATAGTATGCTCAAAACTCATCTCCATATATAATGACCTTATCTCAGCATCTGGTAAAAACATAGGCACTATCAATAAAAACATAAATAACCTTTTGGAAGTTTACATAAAAGCCTATAAAGCCTTCGAGGATACCGAGAGTGCACAAAAAATAGTTGAACTCTATATGCACAAAAATGAGATAAAAAAAGCGGTTTCATTTTTAGAAAAAAGCAAGCACAATCCTCTATTGCTTATCGACTTATATGCTCATCAAAAACAATTTAGCAAAGCAACAGAACTTGCGTATGAAAGATATAGAGATACTAATGATATTGCTTATTTAGCAAAAGCTACTGTTTATACTTATGAGGGAAACAGTAACAAAAAAAGTGTTCTTGATGAAGTTACAAAAAATTTTGAGATAGTAGTTGCAGAGTTAGATGAACCGCTATTTTTAAACTATTATGGTTATCTTTTGATTGATTATGATATAGATATTTTAAGAGGGATAGAGTTGGTAAAAAATGCCCTTGTAAAAGAGCCAAACTCTCATT
>JAIRQK010000182.1 GCA_031256525.1 Campylobacteraceae bacterium | reverse complement strand
TATTCAGTTAGTGAGTTAGTCTATAGCTCATATGAAGAGGTAGAGAGTGGTGCGGTAGTTAAGGTTGCACTTAATAACAAAGAGGCTTTTTGTGTTGTTATGCAAAAGGTGCAAAAACCAGAATTTGAGTGCAGTGAAATCCTTAAAGTTACAGACAACCTTTTCTCTAAAAGTCAGATAGAGGTTGCAGAGTTTATCTCTACCTACTACATATCTCCTCTTGGGCTTTCGCTATCTCTTTTTACCCCGTTTTATAAAGGTGAACAAAAAAAAAATAGTTTCAATTTAGAAAATAAAATAGCTCTTACACATAAACAAAAAGAGGCGTATGAGTTTGCTTTAAAATATCAAAATTCACTTATTTTTGGAGATACTGGAAGCGGAAAAACCGAGGTTTATATCTGCCTAATATATCACTTTTTAAAAAAAGAGAAAAATGTAGTCTACTTGCTTCCTGAAATCAGTCTAACACCACAACTTGAAAATAGGCTAAAGCAACACTTTGGCGAAATGGTCGGTATTTGGCATTCGAAAATTAACAAAAAGAGAAAAACAGAACTTCTTGAAAATATATATAACGGAAAAATTAGAGTTATTTTAGGGGCGAGGTCTGCTCTATTTTTACCGCTTGAAGATATCGGACTTATCATCATTGATGAAGAACATGATGATAGTTATAAGGCAAATAATTCGCCAAGATATAATGCAAGAGATGTTGCACTTTTTTACGGCAAAAAAATTGACGCTAAAGTTGTTTTAGGAAGTGCCACGCCAAATATAACTACTCTGCACAAAATCCCATATTTTAGGTTAATGGGAAATTATTTTGAAACTGATAAAGATATTATTTACGAAGATGCAACTGATGAAATTAGCGAGGGTGTTTTAAGGCAGATAGACTCTACGCTATCAAAAAATGAGCAAATTATCATCTTTTTGCCAACAAGAGCGCATTTTAAATATATAAAATGCAAAGAGTGCGGAGATAATGTAATATGTCCGTTTTGTTCTGTTTCTATGAGTCTGCATAAACATCACAATCTTTTAAAGTGCCACTACTGCAATTTTACTTCAAGAGTAGTTAATAGCTGTCCAAAGTGTGGCAATGAGACAATGGAGGCTATAAGGCTTGGAACTGCTGAAGTTGTTGATAGGCTAAAAGAGGTTTTTAGTGATAAAAGAATCGAAAAGTTTGATAGAGATGAGATAACGACTGATAATAAACTCAAAAAAACTCTAAATGATTTTAAAAGTGAAAAAATAGATATTTTAGTTGGGACACAGATGCTTAGTAAGGGGCATGACTATCATAAAGTTGGGGCTTCTATCATTTTGGGAATTGATAATGTTTTGGCACTTAATGATTTTAGGTCTCGCGAAAAAGCACTATCTTTAAGTATACAGCTTGCAGGAAGAAGTGGACGAAAAAATAGAGGTGTTGTTTTTTTACAAACGAAAAATAGAGAGTTTTTTGAAAAATATTTGCAAAATTATGACCTCTTTTTTAAAGATGAAATAGAATCAAGAAGAGAGCTTTATCCGCCACTTAAAAAATTATTGAGAGTTTTGATATCACATAAAAATGATAAAAAAGCAGGTGAAATTATGCACAAAACTTTGGCTCATTTGGAAAAAATTGGAGATATCGAAATCGTTGGATATGGAAAAGCAGATATTGAAAAAATTGCAAACAAATATAGATATAACATTCTTTTAAGAAGCGATACCATTAAGCCACTTTTACAAGCGGGACATAGTGTAAAAAGTAGAGATATTCAAATAGATGTTGACCCGATATCATTTTCGTAAATTATGATATTTTCATAATTATTTTGATAATATAGAACTATTTTTATGAAAAATAGGCACTATAGATAATGATAGAAAGATATAAAACAAAAAAAATATATGTTGGAAATGTTGCAGTTGGCGGAGATGCACCAATTTCAGTGCAGTCTATGACATATTCAAAAACAAGAGATGCAAAATCGACAATAGAACAGATAAAGAGACTTCAAAACGCAGGGTGTGATATAGTACGCGTTGCAGTGCCTGATTATGATGATGCAAAAGCACTTAAAGAGATAAAAGAGAGCATAAACATACCGCTTGTCGCTGACATACATTTTAATTATCGTTTGGCTCTTATTGCTGCTGAAGTTGTTGATTGCATAAGGATAAATCCGGGAAATATTGGCTCAAAAGCAAGAGTAAAAGAGGTGGTTAAGGCTTGTAAAGAGAGAGCTATACCGATAAGAATTGGAGTAAATTGCGGAAGTTTGGAAGATGAGTTTCAAAACAGATATGGAAATAGCTCAAAAGGTATGATTGAGTCAGCACTCTACAATATAAAATTTTTGGAAGATTTGGATTTTACTGATATAAAAATTTCTCTAAAAGCGAGTGATGTCATTCGCACAACTGAGGCGTATGAGGGTTTAAGACCAAAAGTAGAGTATCCTTTTCATTTGGGTGTTACTGAGGCTGGAACGCTTTTTCACTCAACTATAAAATCCTCAATAGCTCTTGGTTCGCTTTTGCTAAAAGGTATAGGCGATACTATGAGAGTCTCAATTACTGGAGAGTTGGAAGAAGAGGTTAGAGTAGCCCGTGCAATTTTAAAAGATAGCGAAATACAAAAATGTGGAGTAAATATCGTCTCTTGCCCAACTTGTGGAAGAATGGAAGTTGATTTGGTAAAAGCTATAGGTGAAATCGAGAAAAAGACTGCACATATAAAAACGGCTCTTAATATTTCAGTTATGGGGTGTGTTGTAAATGCTATTGGTGAGGCAAAAGAGGCTGATGTTGCGATAGCTTATGGGAAAGGCAGTGGACTTATAATGAAAAAGGGCGAAGTAATTGCGAAACTTCCCGAGGATAAATTAGTGGATAGATTTTTAAAAGAGGTAGAGATTGAAGCGAAAAAGCGAGGAGAGATAGATGGATAATTTGTATAATATAAATATTGAAAGAGCGGTTCTCAGTTCGATTATTTTTAATTCTGCTATTTTTGAAGATGTAGTAACTATTTTAAAGCCTGAAGATTTTTATCTTCCCGCACATAAAAATATTTTTCATGGTATGACTAAATGTTTTCATGATGAGCTTCCTATAGATGAAGAGTTTTTGAAAAAAGTGCTGAATGCTGATGGGCTTTTTGATGAAAATGTTATGCTTGATGTCCTCTCGACAAACCCTTTGCAAAGTATTGGGGCTTATATAAATGAGATAAAAGAGAAGTCTATCAAGCGAGAACTTGTGAGATTGACAGGGGATATAAATGATTTGGCAGTAGAGAAAGACTTACCTGCAAAAGATGTTCTTGATATGATTCAGCAAAAACTTTACAAAATCACAAGCGAAACAAGTAGTCGTGATTTTCGTGACTCTTTTGAGATTGCCCATTCGACTATTGACTACATAAAAGAGATGAAAAAGAGAGGAAACTCTGTTCTTGTTGGGCTTGATACGGGATTTTATGAACTAAATAAGCTCTCAACTGGGTTTAAT
>JAIRQK010000174.1 GCA_031256525.1 Campylobacteraceae bacterium | reverse complement strand
CACATCACCATCTAATATTTCAGCTTTAGGGTCGCAAATTATCTCATCGCCATCTTCTATTTCAGGTGCCATACTATCACCACACGCTTTGAGACAATATAGGTCAGTAGTGAAATATTTGCCATTGTAATAAGCATATTCATTATCTTGATATTCATTTGTAGCTATTCCTCCGCAAGAGGTAAAGCCTACTATTGGTATTGTTCTAACTGGGTTTTTATTATTATTAAAAAGCTCAGACATATCAACACTAAAAAGTTTAGATATCTTGGTCATTGTTTTGAAAGATGGAGTATAAATTCCTTTTTCAAATTGTGTTACATTAGGTCTTGATACATCTATACATTTTGCAACCTGCTCTTGAGTTAGACCTTTTTTAGTTCTAAGCTCTTTTAATTTTTCGCCAAAAGTCATCATCCACATTCCTTTTTTTTAAGTAAGCTATTCTAACATATTTAACTATTTTGATAATTTGTAGACCCAAAAATCTTCTTGATTATCACAAAAAATAGTGGTACAAAAAATATAGCAAGTATCGTAGCTGTTAGTGTACCACCTATGATTCCTGTTCCTATCGATATCCTACTATTTGCACCTGCTCCTGTTGAAAAAGCTAATGGAATTACCCCTGCTACAAAAGCAAAAGATGTCATTATAATAGGACGCAATCTTAAAGTTGCACCTTCAATGGTTGCTTCCAAGAGAGATTTTCCTTTTTTATAGGCAGTATCGACAAATTCGACAATTAATATCGCATTTTTAGCTGAAAGACCAACTGTTGTAAGAAGTGCGACATTAAAATAGACATCATTGTCAAGTCCCCTAAAATACACAGCCAAAACAGCTCCAACAATACCAAGTGGTACAACCATTAATACGGAAAAAGGTATTGACCAACTCTCGTAAAGTGCAGCCAAGCAAAGGAAGATTATCAAGATAGATATAGCATATAAAGTTTTTGATTGTTCACCTGCAAGTCTCTCTTGAAACGATAATCCACTCCACGAATGAAAAGTCCCACTTGCAAGTTTGTTAGAAATGGCGTCCATCTCATTCATCGCCTCGCCAGAACTTACGCCAACCGCAGATGAACCTTGTATCTCATAAGATGCAAAACCATTGTATCTATTTAGTGTTTCTGGTCCAAAATAGACTCTTGTTGTTGCAAAATCAGAAAATGATACCATATTTCCTTCATCATTTCTCACTGTCCAAACATACAAATCTTCTGGTTTCGAACGAAACTGTGCATCTCCTTGCATATAGACCCTCTTTACTCGTGAGCGGTCTATAAAATCATTCACATATACACCAGCCCAAGCAGCCGACAGTGTTCTATCGATGTTTTGCATACTAAGTCCAAGAGCAAAAGCAGCCTCTTCATCATAGTCAATTTTAAGTTGAGGTGTATCTTCTGCACTATCAGCTCTGACTGAGTTTATTTTATCATTTGCCGTTGCTTCAGATAATATGCCATTTAACACAGTTTTTAACTGCTCTCTTGAAGTTGAAGCATCTGCTTGTATTTGAAGTTCAAATCCATCAGTTTGTGCAAGTCCTTGAATAACAGGTGGGTTTATAGAAATAACTCTTGCATCTCTTATAAAATACTCTGAATTTTTATCAGATAGAGTTTTTGTCGCCCTTTGTGCAATTATATCTGCACGGTTATATTCGCCTTTTCTTTTATTCCAAGGCTTTAAAGAGATAAATGCCATACCGCCATTTTGCCCACTTCCACTAAATCTATATCCTGCTAATGTAAAAATTGCATTTGTATTATTTGCCTCATGTGTTAAAAAATACTCTTTTATTCTATCAGCAACTTCTGATGTTCTTGAAGATGAGGCTCCAACTGGAAGGTTAAACTGCACCATAATATTTCCCTGATCCTCTTTTGGTAAAAAACTTTCTTTAAGTCCGACAAAAAAATATCCCATAACCAAAATAATAATAACATATCCGACCATCCATTTAATAGGATTACTTAATACTTTTGTTACCCAAAAAGAGTATTTTTTTGTAAATTTTTCAAACTTTTCATTAAACCAATTAACAAACAAAAAAATAGGTGAAATAATGGTTGAAATAATTGGTATGTGTGAATTTTTATCACTATCTTTATGCAGTTTTAGATATGTTGCACAAAGTGCTGGCGTTAAAGTAAGAGCTACAACAACTGACAAAATCATAGCCGAAACAATTGTTATAGAAAACTGCCTATAGATAACTCCTGTTGAACCACTAAAAAATGCCATTGGTAAAAAAACAACAGAAAGAACTGTAGCTATACCAATAAGTGCACTCGTTATCTCTCCCATCGCGACTATTGTTGCTTCTTTTGGCGGAAGAGACTTTTCTCTCATATTTCTCTCAACATTTTCCACAACAACAATAGCATCATCAACTAACAAACCTATCGATAACACCATACCAAACATAGTTAGCGTATTTATAGAGTATCCAAAAACATTTAAAACAGTAAATGTTCCAAGCAAAACAACCGGAATTGCAATTGATGGTATAAGAGTTGCTCTAAAACTTTTAAGAAAAACAAATATAACTAAAACAACAAGCAATATTGCTTCAAATAGAGTTTTCACAACTTCATATATAGATGCTTTTA
>JAIRQK010000163.1 GCA_031256525.1 Campylobacteraceae bacterium | reverse complement strand
TTCCAAAGAGTGGAGAAAAGATAAATATCTCAGACGCCTTGAAGCAATGATGATAGTTTTAAATAGGGAACATCTCTTTATATTAAGCGGAACAGGCGATGTTGTAGAGCCAGAAGATGGAAAAATAGCAGCTATTGGTAGTGGCGGTAATTTTGCGATATCAGCCGCACGCGCACTTAATGCACATTCAAATCTTGATGAGGAAACGCTCGTAAAAGAGAGTTTAAAAGTAGCAGCAGATTTGTGCATATACACAAACCATAACATAAAAACATATACACTGTAGGATAAATAAAAGATGAACTTAACTCCAAAAGAGACTGTAAAATATTTAGATGAGTATATAATAGGACAGTTTGAAGCAAAAAAAGCTATTGCTATTGCCCTAAGAAACAGATATAGAAGAATGAAGCTTGATAGCCAAATGCAAAATGAGGTAATTCCAAAAAATATATTGATGATTGGTTCAACTGGCGTTGGTAAAACAGAAATTGCCAGGAGATTGGCAAAGATGATGGGATTGCCTTTTGTAAAAGTAGAAGCAAGCAAATATACTGAAGTTGGTTTTGTTGGTAGAGATGTTGAGTCTATGGTAAGGGATTTGGCTATTGCGTCACTCAATTTGATAAAAAACGAATATAAAGAGAAAAATCAAGATGCAATAAATGACTATGTCTATAAAAAAATTTTAGAAAAACTTCTTCCACCTCTTCCAAAAGGTGCGAGCGAGGAGAAACAAATCTCCTACAAACAAAGTTACGAAAAGATGAAAGAGAGGCTAATTGCTGGGGATTTAGATGGTTCGATAATAGAAATAGAACTTCAACAAGGACTTGGCGAGTTTGGAAATGACTCAAATACAAACCCTGAAATTATAAAAGTACAAGAGTCTTTTATGAAAATATTGAATGCTGGACAAAATAGTACCAAAAAAGAGATGTCAGTTAGAGAGGCAAAAGAGGCTCTTAAAGCTGAAGCTGCTGAAAAAATTTTTGATAATGAAACTATAAAAAGAGAAGCACTAAAACGTGCTGAAAACGGTGGTATTATTTTCATTGATGAGATAGATAAAATTGCGGTCGCATCAAATTTGCAAGGAAGACAAGACCCTAGCAAAGAAGGTGTGCAAAGAGACCTTTTGCCAATAGTTGAAGGCTCTTCAGTATCAACAAAACTTGGCACACTTAATACTGACCATATTTTATTCATTGCTGCTGGTGCTTTTCATTTAAGTAAACCGAGTGATTTGATACCAGAACTGCAGGGAAGATTTCCTTTGAGAGTAGAACTTAGCTCATTAGATGAAGAGACTTTGTATAAAATTCAAACTCAGCCAAAAAACTCTCTGCTAAAGCAATATGAAGCACTTTTAAAAACGGAAGATGTTCTGCTTATTTTTGAAGATGACGCCATAAAAGCAATTGCAAAAATAGCTCATCAAACAAACGAAAAAACCGAAGATATCGGTGCTAGAAGACTTCATACGATAATTGAAAAAGTAATTGAGGACATAAGTTATAACGCTGATGAATATAAAAAGCAGACTATACATGTAAAAGCAACACTTGTGCATGAAAAATTAGATGCTATTATAGAAAATGAAGATACTGCAAGGTATATTTTATAATGCAAGATAGCGTACAAAAAGCTGGTTTTATCGCGGTAATCGGAAGACCAAATGCTGGGAAAAGTTCGCTTTTGAATTGGCTTGTTGATGAAAAAATTGCGATGGTTTCAAAAAAAGCTAACGCAACAAGAAAAAGATCAAACATTATTGTAATGCATAAAAATGCTCAACTAATTTTTATAGATACTCCCGGTATCCACGAAAAAGAGAGAGCTTTAAATAAATTTATGTTAAATGAGGCGATTAAGGCGATTGGTGATTGTGATTTGATACTATTTCTTAACCCCATACACGACTCTTTGCAAAACTATGAAAAATTTCTACAATTAAACAAAAATAAAGACCATATTGTCCTGCTTACGAAAGCTGATGAAGCGTCTAATAAGCAAATATTAGAAGAGCTTAGTAAATACAGTGCTTACTCTGATAAATACAAAGCTATTTTTCCAATTTCTATAAAAAATAGGTCTGACAAAAATTATCTTCTTGATATGATAATAAATTTTATTCCAGAGCATCCGTTTTTGTACGACCCAGAGATTATTACAACACAAATGATGCGAGAAATATATAAAGAGTACATAAGAGAAGCTATTTTTGAGTATACAAGCGATGAAGTTCCATATTCAACAGATGTAAAAATTGACAAAATCGAAGAGAGTGAAAATTTGGAAAAAGTTTTCGCAACAATCATTGTAGAAAAAGAGAGTCAAAAGTCCATTATAATAGGTAGAAATGGAGATACTTTAAAAAGAATTGGCACACATTCAAGAATAATGATTGAAAAATTATGTGATAAAAAGGTCTTTTTAAAGCTACATGTTGAGGTAAATAAAAATTGGACAAAAAATAAACAAAAAATAAAACAACTGGATTACACCTAAAATTCAAATTTTTATGGTACAATTCTCAG
>JAIRQK010000017.1 GCA_031256525.1 Campylobacteraceae bacterium | reverse complement strand
GAATATGCTCTGGTTTAACATCAAGCACTCTTTTTTGACCATCTATTGCCATTCCACCAGCTTTTTCAAACACAAAAGCAAATGGAAAAACTTCAAAAATAAGCCTTAATTTTGCCTTTGGAGCATCTTGTGTTGCTGGATACGAAAAAAGCCCACCACCTTTTAGAAGAATTTGGTGCAAGTCCGGCACCATTCCTCCAGAATATCTAAGTCTATATCCATCTTTAAAAATATCATCTATCATTTTTTTATGATACGAACTCCACCCAGCTTGAGTTGCGCCGCTCGCATTGAGTTTGCCTTTTTCGTTTAATTTTATATTTTCTTTTATTTTTACGAAATTGTTATCTATATCCAATCTGTATAGTGTAACACTATCAAAAGCTGTAACTATTTCTGTTCTTGGACCATAAACAACATAAACAGCACCAACTATAGAGTTCCCGTTCGTGTTATTTTCATATATGCCAAAAATTGAGCCAATAGATAGATTTACATCTACCAAACTTGAGCCATCAAGCGGGTCATAACCAACAATATATTTGCCATTTTCATTTATTTTTAGAGAGTTTTCTTTCTCTTCGCTGATAAGCTCTCTTATAGAACTTACTTTTTTTAGCTCATCTTCGATAATTTTGTCACTTAATATATCAAGTTTTAGCTGTACATCACCAGTAGAATTTGTATTTTGACTATAGTCTGTATTACCAAATTCTATAGCTTTTTTAATTTTTTTTGTAGTGTTTTCTATTGCTTGTACTATCTCTTTCATTTTTATTTACCTTATCTCTTTTGCATTTTTTAAAACCCAGTCTGCAACCATTTTTTCATTATTCAAATCCAAAACTGCAATGTTTTCTGGCATATTGTAATTTTTTAAATTTATACTCTCATCTATTGCGATTGCCTTGCAATACGGGAGATAACTCTCATCAATCTCATCTCTAAAAATAGCAACTCTTGGCAATTCCAACTCTTTAAGCCCTTCAACAAATAGTATATCAAATGGTAATAGTGTTGATATTATACTCTTTAATGTTTGATTGTCGTGAAAAAAATAGGTCGTTCTTTTTGGCGAAGTAACAGCCACATTTGCTCCAGTTTGACTAAATTTATAGCTATCTTTATTTTCTATATCAAAAACCGCTTTATCTTTTGGATCGTGTTTTATGATAGCAATTTTATACCTATCTTTTAAAAGAGTTGATAATTTAACAATCAAAGTGGTTTTGCCACTATTTGATGGACCGGTAAATGCTACTGCTAATGACTTCATTTAAACCCAATTTTTGTAAAAAAATAAACTTGATTATATCTAATTTTTTTTTATCTTTTAATGAGAGTATCAAGCATAATAATTTAAAATAGAGGTTATTTTACATTTTAAGGAAAATTTTGTACAAAATTATAACTTTTTTTACCATTTTGTTTTTTTTAATTTCTGGTTGTAGTGTTCATAAAAATAGATACAATGAAAAAAGAAATGAGTTAGAATCTTCCATAACAAATACGCAAAAAGCAAGATTGATATTAGATGATGATTCGGCGGTTTTGGTTACGGCAACATATCTGAATAATTTGGAAAAATTTGAAAAAAATGAAGTTGATACGATTTTGCTAAGCATCTATTTTTCAAATTCTGAAAATGATAGAGGTGATAGCTGGTTGCCAAAGGTTTTGATAAATAGTGAAGAGGCGTCAATTACAAAACTTAGTCAAGATGATGAGATAATAAACTATTTGCCATCGGCAAATGCTTGGAGTAACCACTATCTTGTTACTGGAAAAAAGAGTGTTGACTTAAAAAAATTCAGATTTACTGTCGAAATTTATCCGTCAATTCAGGCTTTGTTAACTCTTCAAAAAGATTTTTAATGCTAACATCATTGCCTAAAAATTTCGAATACATAACATAATTTGCTAAAACTTTTTTACCATAATCTCTTGCTTCATTATTTGCAATTGTCTCTATGCTCATAAATGGCTCATAATCACCCTCGCGAAACTTTGTCCCACTCTCAAGCATTTTTTTCGTAAAACCAATACCACCATTATAAGCATAAGCAACAAAAAGCGGATGGTATAGATATTTGTCTAAATAGTCAAGATGGATATTTGCAAATTTGTAGGCAACTTCTGGTTTAAACATATCATCAATATCAAAATTTTTTATATTTGCATTTTTTGCAATATCACGAGCAACAAATGGCATAAACTGCATCATACCAAGAGCATAAGATGTTGATACAGAAGGCGGAACAAATCTACTCTCTTGACGAGCAATCGCATATATCGAAGCTTGTCTCTCTAAAGTTGAATCTTTTAATAAATCAGAATAGGGAGTTATGTAGTAACTTCTTTTATATTTTGAGAGTCTTTCAAGCGTAAACATATATGCATGTATTGTTTTTTCATTGGCATATTTGGTTGATAATTTGACAAGTTTTTCATCATCTGCATCAACAATCTCTTTTCTTACATTTATCCAAGCAAATGGGTCTAATACATCAAAGTCTACTTTTTCATCTTTTTCGACTTTTATAAGAAAAGCTGTGTCGGTTGAAACATTAAAATGTTCTTTTGCATATAGCGAATAGATATTTATATCAAAACTTTGCGATGCCTCTTGCAATAAAGTCTCATTATTTGTTGTTAAATATCTCCAAAATAGAGATTTATCTTTGTCTGATCTAAAATTGGCATTTTTTTCTGCGATTGTAAAAAACTTATCTGCAAGTTCTGCTTTTTTATTTTTAAGCGAATAAATACCAAGCAAAAAGGCACTCTGGTGAGTTAAGTTTGAGCTGTTTTTAGGAGTGTAAAGTAGAGATTTGGAGGTATTTCCAAGATTGGGTTTTTCGTAGACAATATATCTTAACATAGCACTAAACGAATCAAGAGGCTCTAATTCCTCGATAAATTCGTTAGATAGCGGTTTATTTAAAACTGATGATTTATATTCCCAGCCTACTCCATTAAATACAGTTAAAAACTGTTTTCCTCCAGCCTCTTTTAATGCACTGAAAACATCACTTTGTGCCATTGCTTCAACCCAACTTTTTGTGTATGGATTGTTCTCTAAAATATTGGCAAGTTCCAATTTTTCACTGCTATTAAGATTTGTTACAAGTGCTGGT
>JAIRQK010000077.1 GCA_031256525.1 Campylobacteraceae bacterium | reverse complement strand
AAAATGAAAATTTAAAAAATGATTTGAGAAATATTTTAATAAACAACATAAAATAGGAGATTTTATTATGAATGATTTGGCAATACTACAAAGACAAGCAGATACTATAAGGTTTTTGTGTGCAGATATGGTTCAAGCTGCAAATAGCGGACACCCCGGTGCTCCTATGGGACTTGCTGATATTTTAACGGTTCTTTCTTATTATCTAAAACACAACCCCAAAAATCCAAAATGGTTAAATCGCGATAGATTGGTATTTAGCGGAGGACATGCATCCGCACTTATATACTCATTTTTACATTTAAGCGGATATGATATTTCATTGGAAGATTTAAAAAACTTTAGACAGCTTGGTAGCAAAACTCCGGGTCATCCAGAGTTTCACGATGTTCCCGGAGTTGAAGTTACTACAGGACCTTTGGGTCAAGGCGTTGCAAATGCGGTTGGTTTTGCGATGGCAGCAAAATATGCTGAAAATATTTTAAACATAGAAGATAAAAGGATAATCGACCATAAAGTTTACTGTTTTTGTGGTGATGGAGATTTGCAAGAGGGAATAAGTTATGAGGCGTGTTCACTTGCTGGACATTTAGAGCTCGATAATTTAGTTCTTATTTACGACTCAAACAACATCACAATCGAGGGAGATACTTTACTTGCTTGGAGTGAAAATGTCAAAGTTAGATTTGAGGCTCAAGGGTGGGAAGTTGCAAGAATAGATGGTCATGATTTTAACCAAATAGATATCGCCCTTTCAAATGCAAGTGAAAAAACAAAACCATATTTAATTATAGCAAATACTATCATTGCAAAAGGTGCTTGTAAACTTGAAGGAAGTCATCACTCTCACGGAGCACCACTTGGACATGAAGAGATAAAAAACTCCAAGATAAAAGCCGGATTTGATGGTGATAAAACTTTTTTTATTGATGATGAGATAAAATATTTTTTTGATAGAATAGAACAGGGCAAACATCTCAATTTGCTTTGGGATAAAATGATAAATGAAGATATTTGCGAAGAACAAAAAGTCTTATTAGACAGATTGATAAAACCTGACTTTAGCAAAATTTCGTGGCCACTATTTGAACCGCAATCAAAAATTGCAACAAGAGATAGCAATGGAAAAATTTTAAATGAAATAGCAAAAGCAATTCCCGGCTTTATAGGTGGAAGCGCAGACCTTGGACCATCAAACAAAAGCGAACTTATAAACATGGGAAATTTTCCGTATGGTAGAAATATCCATTTTGGGATAAGGGAACACGCTATGGGGGCGATTAATAACGCATTTGCTTTGTATGGATTATTTTTGCCATATTGTGCAACATTTTTTATATTTAGCGACTATTTAAAACCAAGTGCAAGACTCTCAGCACTTATGAGGCTAAAAAACTTTTTTGTTTGGACTCATGATAGTATCGGAGTTGGCGAAGATGGACCAACACATCAGCCGATTGAACAATTAACGCAATTTCGTTCAGTACCAAATTTTTATGTTTGGAGACCAGCAGATGCAAACGAAAATGTCAAAGCGTGGAAAAAGGCTTTAGAGATTAATTCACCAAGTGCTTTTGTGCTATCTCGTCAAAACTTAACAACATTTAAAGATGAAAGAGATTTTGGCGATGTAAGTTATGGTGGATATCTACTGAAAAAAACAGATAATCCAACTCTTACATTTATGTCAAGCGGAAGCGAAGTTGAGCTTTGTTTAAAAGCCGCTTGTATTTTAAGAGAACATGGAGTTTTTGCAAATGTTGTAAGTGTTCCTTGTTTTGATTTGTTTATCGAGCAAGATAAAGATTATATTAAAAAAGTTATAGATACAAACACAAAAGTTTTGGCAGTTGAGGCAAGTTCTGGAGAAGTTTGGTATAAATTTGCAGATGATGTTGTAAAAATGGAGAGTTTTGGAGCAAGCGGAAAAGCTGAAATGCTATCAGAAAAATTTGGCTTTACAGTCGAAAATGTTCTAAAAAGAGCTTGCGAACTTTTAGATATTCCAGTAATTACTCTAAATAAAAATAGCAAATAGGAAAAATATTGAAAAAAATATTAATGCTATTAACTTTTGCAGCGATGCTTTGTTTTGGGCAAAATGCTGGACAAGACATTTGGCAGTTAGAACAAGAGTGTGATAATAAAAATTATGAGAGCTGTTTTAGTCTTGGCATTATCTATCGTGATGGGATGGAAGTAGAACAGGATAGCAAAAAAGCAGTAAAATATTATGAAAAATCAGCTGAAATTTCTAAAAAAGCTTGTGACAGTGGAAGTGCTCAGTCTTGTGACCATCTTAGTATTTTATATTATAGCGGGTATGGAGTTAAGAAAGACTATAAAAAATCAGCTGAACTTTTAAAAAAAGCTTGTGATGGCAAATATGCTAATTCTTGTATTTATCTTAGTAATTTATATAATTATGGAATAGGAGTTAAGCAGGATAGCAAAAAAGCAGTTGAATATTATGAAAAAGGACTTGAATATCATAAAAAAGCTTGTGACAGTGGAAATGCTAAAAATTGCTACGCCCTTGCTTTTTTGTATCGTAAAGGGCAAGAAGTCGAACAAGATATATCCCAAGCAAAAAAGTATTATAACAAAGCTTGTAATTTAGGAGACCAAGCTAGTTGTAGTATATATGAAAAATTAAATAATTGAAGAATTTCTTTTATTAATGTAAAATTGTAATTATTTGGAGAATAGAATGAAAAAGATATTAATATTATTAGCTTTTACAGCTATGTTCTGTTTTGGACAAAGCGTTCAACAATTAGAACAAGAGTGCAATGATAACAATTATAAAAGTTGTGGGGCACTTGGTGCTTTATACTCGACTGGACGTGGAGTTGAGCAAAATAGTAAAAAAGGAGTTGAATATACAAAAAAAGCTTGCGATGGTGAAAACTTCATTGATTGCTACAATCTTGCCCTTTTATATCGCAATGGACTTGGTGGAGTTGAGCAAGACCTTAAAAAAGCGTATGAATATTACGATAAAGTTTGCGATGATGAAAAAAATGCTGAAACTTGCCATCGTCTTGATGGCATATATATGCAAGGACAAAAGTTTAAAAAAGATAAAACACAAGAAGAGCCGAGTGTTAAACAATTAGAACAAGAGTGTGATGATAACAATTATAAAAGTTGTGCAGCACTTGCTACTATATACTCTTCTGGACATATTCGAGATAGCGGAAAGGCAATGAAATATTTAGAAAAAGCTTGTAATGATGAAAGCTATACTGAGACTTGTCGTTATCTTAATGCATTGCGTTCGAATGAACAACAATTAAGACAATATGAAGAGCGGAAAATTAAACAATTGGAGCAAGAGTGCAATGATAAAAATTATAAAAGTTGCGGAGCGGTTGGCATTTTATACTACGATAAACGCGGAACTGAGCAGGATTTTAAGAAAGCATTTGAATATTTAAAAAAAGGTTGTGATGGTGAAGATTTTGTATCTTGCTACAACATCGCCCTTTTTCACCTCAATGGAGTTGGTGTAGAGCAGGACATTAAAGAAGCTGCTAAATATTATGAAAAATTTTGCAATAGTGACAAAAGCGGTTGCCGTACCCTTGAAGAAGCACACTCCAATAGACAAAGACTCAAACAAGATAGATCGCTTCTTCAAAAAGAGTGTGATAGTGAGGACATTAAAGCTTGTTTTGCCCTTGCCGTTTTGTATGATAAAGGATGGGGAGTTAAAACAGATAGAAAAAAAGCAGCTGAACTTTACGAAAAAGCTTGCAATGGCAATCATGCTGAAGCTTGCTCTAACCTTGCTTCTTTATATCAGAATGGACGTGGAGTTAAGATAGATTATAAAAAATCGGCTGAACTTTCCAAAAAAGCTTGTGATAACGGAGATTCTACAGCTTGTCTTGCTATTGGCATTTTTTATGAGAAAGGACATGGAGTTAAGCGAGACTATAAAAAATCAGCTGAATTTTACGAAAAAGCATTTGAATTTTCTAAAAAAGGCTGTGATAGTAAAAATGCTATAGCTTGTAGCAATCTTGCCTTTGTATATGATAAAGGATTGGGAGTTACAAAAGACATATCTCAAGCAAAAGAGTATTACAAGAAGGCCTGTGATTTAGGGTATAAAAGAGGTTGTGACGAATATGGTAAATTAAAAAATAAATAACAATAAGTTTGATTTAAATTTGTAATTATTTGGAGGATAAGATGAAAAAAGTATTGGTTGTGTTGGCTTTTATGGTTATGTTCTGTTTTGGACAAAATGCTGGACAAGACATTGGACAATTAGAACAAGCGTGTAATGATAACAATGACGCCAGAGCCTGTTATAGCCTTGGTAGATTGTATCATTATGGAAAAACAGTTAAACAAGATACATCACAAGCAAGAGGACATTACAAAAAGGCTTGTGATTTAGGATATGATGAGTATTGTAGTATCTGTTCTGACCAATGCAGTCAACAAGATATTGAACAATTTGAAATAGAGTGCAGTGATAGAAGCTATGAAATTTGTTTTGGTCTTGCTCGTTTATATCATGTTGGATTAGAAGTCAATAAGGATATTAAAAAAGCAGCTGAATATTACGAAAAAGCTTGTGATGGCGACCATATTAATGCTTGTTATAGACTTGCTATTTTTTATCAATATGGGCATGGGGTTAAGAAAAATAGTAAAAAAGTGGTTTGGTATTACGAAAAAAGCTGTAATGGTGGCTTTGTCTATGCTTGTTCTGGTTTAGCCTCTTCATATTTAGCTGGAGATGGAGTTATGATAAACTTTAGAAAAGCAGTCGAATATTTTGAAAAAGCTTGTGATTTGGGAAGTGAAAGCTCATGTAACACGTATTATACTATGTACAATTCATTGAATAATAAAAAATAACTTAGGAAAAACAATGAAAAAAGTATTGGTTGTGTTGGCTTTTATGGTTATGTTCTGTTTTGGACAAAATGCTGGACAAGACATTGGACAATTAGAACAAGCGTGTAATGATAACAATTATGAAAGTTGTAACGCTGTTGGTGCTTTGTATGAAAATGGACAGGAAGTTAAGCAAGACTACGAAAAAGCAGCTAAATACTACGAAAAAGCCTGCAATAGTAATCATGCTGAAGCTTGTTCCAATCTCATCCCTTTATATCTGAATGGACATGGAGTTAAGATAGATTTTAGAAAAGCGGCTGAAATTTCTAAAAAAGGTTGTGATAATGGAGGTTCTGCAGCCTGTCTTTACCTTGGCGTTTTTTATACAACAGGAGTTGGAGTTAATGGAGATTACAAAAAAGGAGTTAAATTTTTCAAAAAAGGAACTGAAATTTCTAAAAAAGGTTGCGATAGTAAAAATGCTATAGATTGTAGCAGCCTCGCCTTTGCATATAGTAGTGGATTTGGAGTTGCAAAAGACATATCACAAGCAAAAGAGTATTATAGTAAGGCTTGTGATTTAGGATATAAAAAAGGTTGCGATGAATATAATAAATTAAAAAGCAAATTCGGGCAAAATGCTGGACAAGACATTGAGCAATTAGAGCAAGAGTGCAATGATAACAATTATAAAAGTTGCGGAGTGGTTGCTAATTTATACAGCAACAATAAATATGGAGTTGAGCGGGACTTTAAAAAAGTATTTGAATATTTAAACAAAGGTTGTGATGGTGAAGATTATATAACTTGCTATAAACTTGCCCTTTTTTATCTTAATAGATATAGAGACAAGCAAGACTTTGAAGAAGCAAAAAAAAAAAAAAAAAAAGCATTTGAACTTTCCAAAAAAGGTTGCGATGAAGAAAATCCTATGAAATGTCATGGTCTTGCCTTTATATACGATAAAGGATTGGGAGTTAAACAAGATATATCACAAGCAAAAGAGTATTATAATAAGGCTTGTAGTTTAGGTCATAAAAGTAGTTGTACGGATTATGAAAAATCAAAAATAGACAATAATTAGAAAAACTCTCTTATTGTTGTTTGTAGTGAGAAAATATTTATTAATATATTGAGGATATTGGTTTGAGTTGGTTTGAAGTTTTAGTTTTATCAGTTGTTCAGGGGCTAACGGAGTTTTTGCCAGTTTCAAGTTCGGCTCATCTTGTTTTTGTACCAAAAATTTTTGGTTGGAATGATCAAGGTTTGGCATTTGATACAGCTACACATGTTGGAACGCTTTTTGCGGTGGTAATTTATTTTAGAAAAGAGGTGTTTACGCTTCTAAAAGATTGGATTGGTTCATTAAGATATCAAAAAAAAGTTGGAGAAAGCGACCTTGCATGGGGTTTGATAATAGCTACAATACCTGTTTGTGTTGTGGGACTTCTTCTTCACGACTGTATAGAACAATATGCTCGTTCTGCTTTTACTATAGCTATTGGAAGTATTGTTTTTGGTATAGTTTTGTATATTGCAGATAGAAAAGTTGGTATAAAAACTGAGAAAAATATGACTCTATATTTAGCTTTAATTATCGGATTTGCTCAAGCATTAGCCTTAATGCCTGGAGTTTCAAGGTCAGGCATAACTTTGACTGCTGGGTTATTTTTAGGTTTTAGTCGTGTTAGTGCTACGAGATTCTCTTTTTTACTATCTATCCCGGTTATATTTTTGGCTGGAGTTTATGAGGCAAGTAAATTGATAAAAAGTGATGATTTTGTCGAATGGGATAAAATTATAGGTGCAACATTTTTATCATTTATCTTTGGATATTTGTGTATTCACTTTTTTTTAAAATTAGTTTCCAAATGGTCTTTAACCCCTTTTGTTGTCTATAGAGTTCTTTTAGGAATTTTATTGCTTTGGTTTTTTTGGTAAAATTCTTATATATCGTAAAGCTCATTTAAGATAGAATAAAAATTATTTTTTTAAGGTAAAAAATGTTGTTATTTACTCCCGGACCAACTCCAGTTTTAGAAAAAATCAGAGTCGCTATGAGCACTCCGACTATACATCATAGAACTCCAGAGTTTGAGGATATTTTTAAACAAACAAGAGAAAAACTGCAAAAACTTATGCGTATGCAAGAGGTTTTAATGTTGGCATCAAGCGGTACTGGTGCTATGGAGGCTTGCGTTTTAAATCTTTGCAAGTCTCACGCTTTAACGATTAATGCAGGTAAATTTGGTGAGAGATTTGGAAAAATTGCAAAATCATTTGAAATTCCATATACAGAACTCAAATACTCGTGGGATACTCCAACTACAAAAAATGATGTGATAAATGCTATAAAAGCTAACCCAAAAATTGACGCTTTTTTTATACAAGTTTGCGAAAGTGCTGGTGGACTTCGCCACCCAGTAGAGGAAATTTCAAAAGCTATAAAAGAGATAAATCCTGATATTATGGTTGTAGCAGATGGCATAACTGCTGTTGGAGTTGAAGAGATTGATACAACAAATATAGATGCTTTAATCACAGGAAGTCAAAAAGCATTTATGCTTCCTCCCGGACTTGCTATGATAGGACTTTCACAAAAAGCAATTTCAAAAATTGAAAATTCCCCA
>JAIRQK010000039.1 GCA_031256525.1 Campylobacteraceae bacterium | reverse complement strand
GATAAATTTTATTAAATTTTTTGCCTCACTATCTTCCAATCCCAAACTATAAGCAACCTCAATTCCATGAAAATTTTTAAAGCCAATCAATGGGTCTATATAAACTTTTATAATTTTTTCAGGTGAACTTTCAGCAATATCTTCTATGCTCATTCCGCCTTCGCTTGAAGCGATAATAACTGGCATCTCTTTTGCTCTATCAAGTACAATGGACAAATAGTACTCTTTTTTGATATCAACGCCCTCTTCTATATATACTTTATGTACTTCTTGACCATCTTTTGAAGTCTGCTTTGTAATTAGTTTCATTCCTATCATTTGGTCTGCAAAGGCTTTAATTTCATCTAATTTTTTTGCGATTTTAACACCACCACCAAGACCGCGTCCACCAGCATGAATTTGTGCTTTGACAACCCATATTTTTGTGTCTAATTTCTTAGCATTCTCAATAGCCTCTTCAGCATTAAAAGCAACATATCCTTTTGGAGTTGGAACATTAAAGCTCCTTAAAATCTCTTTTGCCTGATACTCGTGTATATTCACAATATCCCCTTTTTTGATTTTGTGATTTTAAATTTTTAAAATATTTATCATTTTCTTAATCGCATTTACGCTATCAATAAATTCCTGACTCTCTTTATCATTTAGTGAAAGTTCTTCTATCTTTTCGATACCATTTTTACCAATAACCACCGGTACTCCGATACATACATCATTGCTTCCATATTCACCTTGAAGCAGTGTTGAACATGGATGGATTGTTTTTTTATCTTTAATAATTGCATCAATTAAAATACAAACACTTGCTGCAGGTGCATAATATGCAGAAGTTCCGAGTCTTTTTACTATTTCAGCCCCACCACTTTTTGTTTTTTGAATAATTTTTTCAAGACTTGCTTTATCAGTTATCTCTTCTAAATTTTTTCCATCTACAAAGGTAAATCTTGCAAGTGGTAGCATTTCCTCTCCATGAGTGCCAATAACCAAAGAATTTATTTTACTTGATGGATATCCTAACTCATCAAATATGGCTTGTGTCATTCTAGCACTATCAAGCATTCCGCCCATACCTATAACTCTACTTTTTTCAAATCCACTCAACTTTAAAGTTACATAAGTTAAAACATCTAACGGATTTGAAACGACAATTATTATTGAATTTGGAGCATATTTTTTAATCTCATCTGTAACGCTTGATATTATTTTAGCATTCGTTTGTAAAAGGTCTTCTCTGCTCATTCCCGGTTTTCTTGGGACTCCAGCAGTTATCACAACAATATCACTGTTCGAAATTTTAGAGTACTCATTTTGAGCATAAACGAGCGTATCAACACCAAATGCTGAACATGATTGTGAGATATCAATTGCCTTACCAATTGCCATATCTTCAACGATATCAATCAAAACAATTTCGGAACAGATATTTTTTGATGCCAATAAAAAACAAGTCGATGCACCAACATTTCCCGCTCCAATAATTGTAACTTTCATAAAATAACCTCTATTTTATATTTTCTAATATTTTATTAAATGTAACGCTTGGTTTCATTAGCTTATTTAAAAACTCATCACTTGGGTTGAAATATCCATCAAGAACAATAGCTGTTCCTTGTATAGAGTTAAACTCTTTTACTATCTCTTTTTCTTGCTTTTTAAATTCATCAAAAATTGGCTCAAATATTTTAGCAATTTTACCATTTTCTTTTTGCAAACTAAGTTCTTGCGCCCAATAGTACGCCAAATAAAAATGTCCGCCTCTTGTGTCAAGTTCACCAACATCGCGTTTTGGATTTTTATCATTTATAAGTATATTTTCAATTGCTTTATCAAGAGTTTTTGCCAAAAGTTCTATATTTTTATCGCCAGTCTTTTGTGCAATAAACTCCAACGATGCAAAAACAGCCATATATTCGCCAAAAGAGTCCCATGTAAGACGATTTGATTTTAGCATTCTTTGAACGATTGCAGGTGCACTTCCTCCAGCTCCAGTTTCAAAAAGACCGCCCCCATTCATTAATGGAACGATAGATAACATTTTTGCACTAGTACCAAGCTCCATAATTGGAAAAAGGTCAGTTAAATAGTCTCTTGCAACATTGCCCGTAACAGAGATAGTATCTTTTCCCTCTCTCATTCTTTTTAAAGAGAATTCTGTTGCCTCTTTTGGGTTTAAAATGGATATATCAACCAAAGACAAATCATAATCTTTTAAATAAATATCTACTTTTTTCTTTAATTCCATATCATGTGGTCTATTATCATCTAACCAAAAAATAGCTAACTGTTTTGAGGTTTTTGCTCTATTGTACGCAAGTTTTACCCAATCTTTCACGGCAACATCTTTTGTCTGACAAACTCTAAAAATATCACCATTTTCTACTTTAAATGTAAATATAGTTTTATTATTTTCATCTTTTACAACAACTTCGCCATCATTTTCCATAATAAATGTTTTATCATGTGAACCATACTCTTCAGCCTTTTTTGCCATAAGACCGATATTTGATACGCTTCCAGCAGTCGTT